>JAGLRI010000001.1 GCA_023136395.1 Candidatus Bathyarchaeota archaeon
CTGTAAATGTTAAAGCCTCAAAGAATTGTTTTATAAACCTAATTTTTCATAAAGCTTTTCCTTTCTCTTTGCAACCATTTTTTTAACATTTTCAAATATGTTGTTACCTCGAGTGTCTATTGCAACTATTAAAGGCCCAAAATTTGTAACCTCAAGTATCCAGAAAGCTTCAGGAATTCCGAGATCTAACCATTTTACATCCTTCACTTCTTTAATTGCTTTGGCTGCTAAGACAGCTGCTCCTCCAACGAAAACTCCGTATACTGCTCCATACTTCTTCATCGCTTCGGTTGTTTTCTTGCCCATTCCACCCTTCCCTATAATAACCCTTACCCCAAATTTCTCAATAATCTGATCCTCGAGTGACTCCATTCGCATACTTGTTGTTGGGCCAGCTGCTACAACTTCCCATTTTTCATTTTTCTTTACTACAGGCCCACAGTGATATATTGCTAATCCCTTAAGTGGAATTGATACTTTTTCTCCTTTTTCATGTAGCTCTAATAGTCTCTTGTGACCTTCATCTCTTGCAGTTACAATTGTTCCGGTAATGTGGATAGTGTCTCCCACATTTAACTTTCGAACGTCATCAATTGAAATTGGCGTCTTTAAGTTTAAAATAACCAGTTTATATCTCCTCATAAATATGGTGTTAAATACTCAACCGTTCCATCAGAGTAAATTTTTGCAGAAGATCTTCTGGATGCCCAACAACAGATATTTATTGCAACTGGAAAGGAGGCTGGATGTCTGCATCCATATTCTAAATGAACATCAAGGACGGTTGGACCACATCCCATACCCATGACTCCAACACCAAGTTCGTTCAGTGAATCTAAAAGCTCCTCCTCAAGCTGAGCTAGCTCTCTTTGAGGGTGTCTTGAGCCAACAGGTCTTAAGAGAGCTCTTTTTGCAAGATCCATTGCGATATCAGCGCCCCCAGCAACAGCCACTCCAACGAAAAGGGGAGGACATGCTTTCCCTGCTTCTGCGACTGCATCTATAGCTGTTCTCTTAATTCCATCCAGCCCTTCATTTGGATTGCACATTCTCAGATAAGAGAGATTCTCAGAACCACCTCCTTTGAGGAAAACCGTTAGTTCGAGTTGATCGCCGGGAACAATTTCCCAAAGTATATGAGGAAATTCGCTTCCAACGTTATTTCCAGTATTTCCCTTCAATAGATCAACTGCATTTGGTCTTAGGGGTATTTCCTCTGTTGCTCTAACAAGTGCACTAATAAGTATTTCCTTCAGCTTCCCTAATTCTTTGAAGTTATCACCCACCCTCAAGTAATAATAAATGGTACCTGTATCCTGGCAAATTGGTTTGTTACTGTTCTTTGCCAGCTCTATATTCTTCAAGATGGACTCAAGTAGCACCTTTCCCATAGCAGTTTTCTCCGTCTTTTTTTTATTTATTAGAGCTTCCTCAACATCCTTTGGGAGCCTTGTTGCTGCTAACTTCAAAAGTTTAATCACCACATTTTCAATGACGTTTTTAAGCTCCAAAAATTTCACCCTATAAAAACGCGGGGGTTGTACTTTTTAATTTATACATAGCTAATTAGTGATGTATGCAACACCCCAAGTATAAATATTCTACCAACAAATTCCTTTAAATATATCTACTCCAATTTTTTTGTATCTAGTTGAGGCATTATAAATGGCTAAAGAAGCCCTTTCAACAAAAAAAGAATATAAACGCCTCGAAGACCTTCCAGGAATTGGGTCTACGACTGCTAGAAAGCTCCGCGAATTAGGCTTTCACACCATAGAAACTTTAGCAACGGCTACTACTCAGGAACTACAACGGGCAGGTATTGGAGAAAAAAAAGCGGGAGAGATAATTTGCGAGGTACGATCATACATCTCTCTTCCTTTTATCAGAGTAGACGAATTACTTAAAAAACAGCAAACTGTTTTGAGACTAACCACCGGTAGCAAGTCACTTGACGACCTTGTGGGAGGAGGACTTGAAACTCAAACTATAACAGAGTTCTACGGGGAGTTTGGATCGGGGAAGAGTCAGATTTGCCATCAATTATGTGTTAATGTGCAACTTACTCCTGAGAGAGGAGGATTTGGTGGCGGAGCTTTATATATTGATACAGAAAACACCTTTCGAACTCAACGCATTATTCAGATGGCGAAGCATTTGGGATTGGACCAAGATGAGGTTGCTAAGAACATCATTTATGCTGAAGCATATAACTCCGATCACCAGATGTTTCTGGTGGATAACGCGGATAAGGTAATTAATGAGAATAATATTCGTTTGATCATCGTGGATTCCTTGACCTCTCATTTTAGGAGCGAGTATATTGGTAGAGAGCTGTTAGTAGAGAGGCAGCAGAAACTCAATAAACACCTACACAAACTAATTAGATTAGGGCGGGCTTTCAACGTGATTGTAGTCGTGACAAATCAAGTAATGGCTAAGCCAGATGTTTTCTTCGGTGAATCCGTATATCCTGTTGGGGGTCACATTCTTGCGCACACAAGCAACACTCGATTATTCCTTCGAAAACCAAGAAGGGGCCCTATAAGGATCGCTCGCCTCATTTCAAGTCCATACCTACCCGAGGGAGAAAGAATGTTTACAATCACCGAAAATGGGATAGAAGATCTTTCAGAAGATGATCAACGGAGATAATGATAATTGCCTATTTCCCCTGCTGTTGTAACGCGGTTCGTTAGACGCTTAATGGAAAGAAGATTTGCTGAGGCAGATCGTGTATTGGAACCGTTAAGAAAAGGAGCACAAAAAAATGATTGGGAGAAAGGATATCTCCAAGCCCTCAATGGCATGCTCTTAGCCGCGCGCGCATCGGATGATGACAGGCACCTTTTTCTTTCAAACATAAAATCTAGTAAAAAAGGTGAATTGCAAAAATACCGTCGCGAATTTTTAAAATATGCTAAGAGTGGGCTTCATGCAGATTATGATCGTGGTTTCTTCTCGGCCTGGGCTGAGTATATAAGGGTAACTTCTAAAGTAAAATGAGTGTAATCAACAAAACGATTCTGATAGTTAACGATTTACTTGAAAAGCAGATATGGATTTATGTTAATAAGACCACTAACCTATTTATCCAGATGGATGTGTGATAGTATACACTAGAATCCAGGTCACGATCCACATGATAAAATATGTACCTATACCCGTTGTAAACACCTTTTTTAAGTCCTCAGATGCTTCTCCCCATTTACCAGCAAACCAGCGTTTAAGGATGTAGTTGGTAAGGATGTAAAAAATTAATACAATGCCTACACCATTCATAAGATTAAGGTTAAAAAACAATCCTAAAAAACCGCTTATTACTGCTGCAGTGATGCCTAAACAAACTCTGCTCCAGTAAATAACACTTAAAGGCTTCAAATTAATTTCTTCCTAGGGGTAAATATTTTGAAGGAGGAGATGTCTAGTTTTGACATAGCCACTATTACCCCTGAAATCAACAAAGTAATTAGGGGTGCATGGATAGATAACATTTACCAAAGTAATCATTCAACCATTCTTTTAAAGTTTCGCCAACCCGGCAAGTCCCCAATTAATTTGCTTATAGAATCGGGAAGACGCCTTCACATAACCTCCTACACCGTAGAAAAACCGCTAAAACCTCCAATTTTTTGCATGGCCCTCCGAAAGTACTTGAAGAACGGGAAGGCGGTGGAGATTATTCAACACGAGTTTGACCGAACTGTGGTAATTAGCGTAAACACAAAGAGTGGAGAATTTAAACTCGTATCTGAACTGTTTGGTGTTGGAAATGTTATCCTGGTAAGTCCAGAAGATAGAATTCTTCATGCTTTGCATTATCGAAAAATGAAAGATAGAAGCATATGGCGTAATGAAATCTTTCAATTCGCTCCTTCAAAAGGTAAAAACCCACTTAAATTAAATCGCCAAGATTTGAGTGAAATAAAGAATTTAGGGCAACAAGAAATTGTGCGGGTTCTTACAAAAGTTCTTAGTATAGGCGGACTTTATGCAGAAGAAATTCTTTTGCGCGCTCAAATTGACAAAAAAATGCCATGCGAACTAATTTCTGAACAGGAGATTGACAGACTCTTTAAACATCTTCGTCAAATCATCTCCTCCATTAGTGTTGGAAACATAAAACCAAATATCGTTTTTGATGACGAGAAGGGATGGATCGACGTAACCCCCATTTCCCTTAAAAAACACTTAGGTTTAAAACAAAAATTATTTAAAACTTTCAATGAAGCATTGGATGACTTTTACACGAATACAAGTTCGAATCCTAAAGTTGTTGATGTGGAACAAGAATTAGCAAGACAAAAAAGAATACTACAAAGTCAACTAAAAGCCCAAAAAGTTCAGAAAGAAAAGATTAAACAAAACAAAAAGATTGGTGACACGATCTATTTGCACTTTAATGAACTACAGTTTCTCCTTCAAAAAATCATGGATGGGAAAAAGAATGGTAAATCTTGGAAGCAAATAACTTTTAATATTTTAAAGGAAAAGGAAGAGGGAAAGATTCCAGCTGTCTATTTTCACTCCTTAGAGCCTGAAAACCGAATTTTTAATATTTGCATAAAAAACCTGAATTTTTCACTAGCGCTTCATCTTTCCATTCAAACTAGCGCAAATGACTATTATTCAATTGCAAAAAAAGCTAGAAAGAAATTGGAAGGTGTTAAGAAAGCCATAAGAAAAACCCAAATAAACATAGAAGAGCCTCAACGGCAGTGGATTGAACTAATAAAAGAAAAAGATGAACTGCCGCGTAAAAAAAGGAAAGAGGCGTGGTACGAAAAATTCCGGTGGTTTCATTCGTCAAATGGATTTCTCGTTATTGGAGGAAGGGATGCCACAACAAATGAGATCATAATCAAGCGTTACATGGAACCCTACGATAAAGTTTTCCACGCGAATATCCATGGCGCACCCTTCGTTTTAATTAAAACCGAGGGGAAAATCCCACCTGATCAAACAATGAATGAAGCAGCCAAGTTTGCAGCCTCATATTCACGGGCTTGGAAGGAGAGATTAGGCTCAGTCGATGTCTATGAATTTTCTCCTCAACAGGTAAGCAAAAGCCCACCATCAGGTCAGCATCTCAAGAAAGGATCATTCATTATCTCAGGTCAAAAAAAGTCGTTTCGGAATGTTCCCTTAAGGATTGCCGTTGGAATTAAGTGGAAAAAAAAGTATCTTATAGTTATTGGAGGTCCTACGGAAACTATTGCTAATCAAACAAACAATTACGTTGAAATAATCCCAGGTGAGCAGAAAAGCGGAAGGCTTGCCAAGCAAATACGAGGATTATTAGCCAAGAGAGCACCTGAGAACCTAAAAAAACAAATTCTAAGGATTTCCTTAGAGGAAATACAAAAATTCACCCCGGGGGGTAGAGGGAAAATACCATAACGCTTTAAAATATTTAAACAAATTTTGGAGAATGATTTAATAGATAACTAACCAATCTACGTAACGGAGGTCTAGCTGTGGCCGAAATAATCGTGAGGGAGCGAATGCTGGTTAAAGACGTTATGTCAAGCCCCGCAATTACAGCCAATGAGGATACTTCCATTAATAAAGTAGCCCGTTTAATGGAACAATATAAAATAGGGTGTATAATTGTAACAAGTAAAGATGGAAAACCTTTAGGAATGATCACTGAGAGAGATCTGGTGCTTCGCGTTTTGGTTAAAAACGCTCAAACAAGCAAGATAACTGCCAAGATGGTGATGACGTCACCTCTCATTACCATAGATCTTGATGAGACGATAAGCGAAGCAGCCAGAAGAATGAGTCAGCTTGATATTCGAAGGTTTGCTATTATATACCGAGGAAATCTTGTCGGCATAATTTCAAGCAAGGATATTCTCGCGGTTACACCTGAACTCATAGAAATCATGCAAGAGAAAGCTCGGATTGAAGGATTTGTAGAAGAGGAGATACAGCGTTCCCCTCTAGCAGGATATTGCGATCAGTGTGGACGTTGGTCTGACACCTTAAAGGAGACTGAAGGAAACTTTCTCTGTAAGGAATGCCAAATTGAATTTGAAGTTGAATACTGAAGAGCCAAACGCCTGCATATTCAAGATGACAAATCTATACTATTTGCAGCCACAGGTATCTTTAAGGTTAACTACATAGTGCATCAAGTTGAAGCATCTGGGTGGTCTCTAGAATGAAGAAATTACAATTAGTAGATCTAAATCTAATCAATGCAAAAATTTTTTTAAAGAACGAATTTATTGAAGCAGGAATATCTATTGAAGCAAATCGAATAAATAAAATAGCTAAACTACCAAATATGCCCAAGGCATCAAAAACAATTGATGTTAATGGCAATATCGTTTTACCAGGTTTGATCGATGTTCACGTCCATCTTCGGGATCTTAAGCTGTCTTATAAGGAAGACTTTAACACTGGGACTTGTGCAGCAGCCGCCGGAGGCTTTACAACTGTTCTAGACATGCCTAACACACAACCCCCTACAAACACGCCTGAACGTCTAAAGAAAAAAATTCAACGAGCAAAAAATCGAGTAATTGTGAACGTTGGTTTTTACGCCGCTTTTCCTAAGCAATTTAAACAAATTGTGGAAATGTATAGAAACGGAGCAATTGCTTTCAAAGTCTTCCTTTATCACCCCATAACTGAGCTAGATGTAAACTGTGACGATGTACTCCTCAAAGTCTTTAAGTGTGCTAAACAATTAAATCGACCAGTAGCCGTCCACGCCGAAGAAGGCGAAATAGTCCAAAGAATTGAAGAAGATCTCCGAAAATCTGGAAAATCGTCGCTGAACCACCATCTTAAAGCCCACTCAATTAAGAGAGAGGTTAATGCCGTACAACGAGTAGTAAAACTTGCTAAACAAACAGGTTCACATATACATTTTTGTCACATAAGTGCAGCTTCTTCAATAAGACACATTAAAAAATTAAAACAACACATAACTTGTGAAACCACTCCACATCACATATTTTTAACAAAAGATGTCCTTCGTAAGTGTGGAAGTATAGCTTTAATGAATCCTCCGCTAAGATCACGTCTTAACACAACTAGGTTATGGCACGCCCTCAATGATGAGTGGATAGACATCCTCGCAAGCGATCATGCTCCTCATGCATTACAAGAGAAAACGAATGAAAACATCTGGGAAGTTTCCCCTGGAATACCTGGACTTGAGACAACTTTACCTTTAATGTTAACCCAAGTGAATAATGGAAGAATGTCATGGGGTCGTTTAACCCAGATTCTTGCAACAAAACCCGCTGAAATATTTCAATTGAATAGAGGTTTCATTAAAACGGGCAGTGTTGCAGACCTGGTCATTGTTGATGTGAATCAAGAATACAAAATAGATTCATCAAAATTCTATTCAAAAGCTAAGTACTCCCCATTTGACGGACGAAAAGTTAAAGGCAAACCAATAAAAACCTTTGTTAGCGGTTGTTTGGTGTACGATTCAGGGGAAATTGTTTCAGAACCTGGATCTGGAACCATTTTGACTGGATCTTCCCATTAAGGGCCATTGGATTGATAATGATTACTGAATGCCTTAGGCCAGAAAATAGAAGAATAATTATAAATGGAAGATCTGCTGCGCTTCAGCCATTCCAGCTCCTATTTCAACGGGATAATTAACATCGTTTAAAGCGTTTTCGAGGGCGCTAATTGTTAAGAGAGTTTCTTTTTCAGAAATAATTCCCATACACCCTATTCTGAGAAGTGATTGCTTAAGTTTTTCATGACCTCCAGCTACTATAACCCAATACTTTTCTTTCATGATTTTTCGAACTTCAGTGTTATCAACACCAGCTGGTACATCTATAGCGATTATAGTGTTTGAACGAAATTTTTCTTTTGGAAAAGGCATCAACCTTAACGCTTTTATAGCCGAGTAAAAAGCTCTGGCACATTTCTCATGTCGTTTAAATCGGTTTTCGAGACCTTCTTCGTGTAATAATGTTAATGTTTCATCTAATGCATAAAAAAGTGGCAACGAAGGAGTGGTCGGATTCTCCCGTCTTTTACTGGATTCCCGAAAATTAATTAGATCAAAATAGTATGGTTTAGCTGTAGTATCTTCTATGGTTTCCCAAGCCCTTTTACTTACTGAAATAACTGCAAGTCCGGGAGGACAAGCCAAGCATTTTTGACTCCCAGCCACACACAAATCTACTCCCCATTCATCTACAGGTAAATAATCCCCGCCTAGGATCGAAACCGCGTCTACTATGAGCATTATACCCTTTTCCCTGGCAACCTTTCCAATTTTAGGGAGATCACGCACAGTAACACCCGTAGACGTTTCATTATAGACAAGAGCTATAGCTTTCACGTTCTTTTCTAGATCAACAATCTGCTTTAGATCCTCTACGATAGGAGCCTTCCCAAATTCCACAGGTAATTCAATAACTTCTCCACCACGGCGAATTACTTTATCTTTCAGCCGCTCACTGAAAACACCAAAAACTGGAACAATAACCTTGTCACCCGAATTTACAACATTGCTAATTGCACATTCAATCCCACCTGTACTTGATGATGTCAATATGAAAACGTCGTCCCTAGTTTGAAAGACATACTTCAAGTTCTCGGTCACACGCTCATAGAGAGCATGAAACTCCGGTCCTCTATGATTTATTATGGGTTTAATCATTGCTCGCATAACCTGATCTGGGATGTTGGTTGGACCAGGTAACATTATTAGATGTTTTTTTCCTTTCAATGTTAATCTCTCTACGATATCAGATTAAAGATTACAAAAACTCCAATTTCTTATCAAATAAATTGTATAATATTTTTTGATAAGGGAGAAGCAACTACAGTAGAAGAAGTTATGAAGGATTAAGGATTTTCACCCCACGTGATGAGAGGATGGAAAAGGTCTAATCTTCTATCACTCCAAAGATCGTTGTATTCTGTAATTTTTTTATTTTCCGCTTGTTTTATGTCAATCTCAATAACCTTAACTTCCTCAGACTTGCCACTTTTTGAAAGAATTTTCATGTTTGGATTAAGTATCTGGCTTCCACCAGTGAATCGAACTCCTCTTTCAACCCCAATTCGATTTGCAGTTATGATGAAAATCTTGTTCTGAATCGCAGCTCCGAGGAGTGCTGTTTGACAATAGGGTAAAACTAGATTAGCTGGGTGACATATCAAGTGGGCTCCCTTCAAGGCAAGTATCCGAATGACCTCGGGGAAAAACCAATCAAAACATATCATTATACCGATTTTTGCTTTAGAGACATCATAAACAATGAATTGACTATCACCCATTGAGAAGTATATTTTTTCTCTGTTAAAGAGATGAGCTTTTCTATATACACCCATAAATCCAGTGGGACCAACAAGGATCGCAGAATTATAATATTTTCCTTTCTCCCTTTCGCATACTCCTGCAACAACGTAAACCCGTTTCTCTCTTGCGAAGGTTGCTAGTACTTCTGTTGTTTCACCCTCTGGTACATCTTCAGAAAGGGATTTTAATTCCTTCTTCGATCTAAAAACATAACCGGTATTACAGAGTTCAGGCAAAACAATGAGATCAGACCCTTGCTGAACTCCTTCATCTAACAATTTTAGGATTGTTTTAACATTTCTTCCTTTTTCCCCAAAAACGGGGTTAAATTGGATATATCCAACTTTCATCCAATCACATCTAACTAAAATATATTTAAAGAAAATACGTGATATCCAAATTTTTCTTTTTTACTTACGCTAGATCCTATCCGTTTTTGTTAAGTCCCTCAGCCTTTCAATACCACCAATCTCCTCAATTAACTGACTCACGGGCGTTGGTACAAGGTCCCTCCATTTTTCCCCATTCACCATTCTTTTCCGTATCTCAGTTGCAGATAATATTTTGCGTTTGTGAAAAGGCACTGGTTTAACTTCGAAGCCACCATCAATGAATAACCGGCGAGTTAGCGGTTCGTTGGTATAAATCATATGGAATTTTGGTGTATAACCTACAATCTGAGCGACCCACAACATATGGATGTGTACATCAGGTACTGGAATTATCCAGCATCTTGACATATCAATTCCCTCTACCTCCAAGGTTCGTTTAATCATCGTAACACGTTCACCCGTAGTGAATGGATTATCTAATGTATGACTGTATTGAGAACTTCCAACCACTACCACGAGCTCGTCAACAGTTCCTAAAATATCCTTTACGGCTTTCAAGTGCCCTATATGAAATGGTTGGAACCTGCCTACGAAAATTGCACGTTTTACCATGAGTCTTTCCTCATAAAGGGTTTTATTTACATATTACCTACCAGATTCTTTCTAGCCTCTTCGTTATTATTTCTATCTTCTTTTAGAAGTGTATATTATAGAATATGGAAGCATTTTATTAAATTGGAAGTAAAAAACCCTTTTTAATAAGAGTGATAAGAAAATTTACAAGATTTAATATTGTTAAGGTCCATATTTCCAAAGGTAAAAGGAGAAGTTACATGACATTTCAGCTAACTCTTGAAGAGGTGGAATTCCTAGTGAGACTCGCTCGAAGAGCAATAGAAGAGTACCTTAAAAAGGAAATAACTATCGAGGTGCCTGAGGAAACCCCTCCGAAGCTTTTGGAGCAATACGGGGTTTTCATCACATTATATAGTATTAAACGCCAGAAAAAGGAGTTAAGGGGCTGTATTGGTTTTCCTTATCCAACCATCCCCCTGGTACAAGCTGTGATCAAATCTGCGATCAATTCCGCGGCACAGGATCCCCGTTTTAATCCAGTCTCCCTTGAGGAGCTTGATCATATCGTGCTTGAAGTGAGCGTACTCACTCCTCCCCAGCTGATCGAAGTTGAGAAGGCGGTAAACTATCCTTCAAAAGTGATTGTTGGGCAAGACGGATTGATTATCGAAAGAGGTTACTACAGGGGTCTTCTTCTACCTCAAGTACCGGTGGAGTGGAATTGGAGTGAAGAAGAATTTCTTTGCCAATGCTGTATGAAAGCTGGCTTATCACCAGACAGCTGGTTACTCAAGGGAACGAAAGTATACAAGTTTAGTTGTATTATTGCTCAAGAAACTACCCCAAAGGGTAAGGTTACTATTATAGATATGCGTGGAGATCACTAGAAAAGGAAGGTTACCCCACTTCCGGTAACTGTTTTTCTGTTAGTTACAGATAGCTCCCAACGGATGTATTCATTCATGATTTGTATTTTTAATTCGTGCTAATGCGTGAAAATTGAAGTGTTAACTGTATTGAATTTTGGCTTTCAGCTACTCAGCCAACATCTCCAACACTTCGGGTGGAAGCGAGAGAGTCATGTGCCCTTGCGACTACCTTAATCTCATCAAACACTTTATTACAGGAATATTATAATTTAAGAGGAAGTAGATCCTTATGAGAAAATAAAAGATGCATGCATTCGCGTTAATTCACTAATCGTCTAATAAAATGTTGTATTCAAATAGTTTTTTCATAATTTAGCAAACTTTTAAAACATATTTGATTAACTAAAAATCAGGTGTAACGCTTTTGGGAAAAATTGTGAAGTTTAAAGACGTTTTAAAGACCAAAACGCCTGGAGTGAGGAACAGCTTAAGACTCGTCGATGAAGATTTAGGTGCCAAGAGAATGTCAGTCAGGTTAACAGAGTACGAACCTAGAGCGGTTCATAAACATTACCATTATCATGAAAAGAGAGAGACAGTATACATTGCACTTGAGGGAAACGCAACTTTGAAGTTGAACGGAATAGAGCACCAGTTAAAACCTAATACCGTTGTTTTCATCCCTCCCGGTGACAAACACGCCGTTACTCGTGTAGGAGAAGAGGGATTTAAAATGCTTGAGATAACTTCGCCCCTAAGTTCCAAAGATATTATCTATGTGCAAGAATAGACTCTACCGCGCATATCATTAGTAGTCCTCTAATTACGGATATAGAAACCATTCCGAATATGAAAAAAGCGAGATTTCTATCTCCATACAAACCTAACTATGAGAAAGAAAGCCATCGTAGAGGGGAAGATGTATAGTGTTATTCATAAAGTTCTATTATTTCTGAAGTTTTATCTAAAGCATTAAACTTACTAGCATAATCTCCTATTTTTTTAATGTTTCTTTTATAAAAATCATAGTTTTCTTCAATTTTTTTAATAGCAAGTGCTAACTCTTTTTTGTTTCTAACGGAGAGAGCACAGCCTAAATTCTCTAATTTCGCAGCATTTGCTTTTTGCTCAATTTGGGTTGGCATACAGATTATGGGCTTTCTGTATTTTAATGCCTCAAAACAGGTTCCATGACCACTAGGAATTATGAAGATTTTTGCTCTTTTCATGTATCCTTTTCTTGTTTCTTCTTTTAACCAGCCAAAAATTTTACATCGTCCATACTCTCTATAAAAGTTATTGAAAGGTTCGCCTAAACTTACTATGCTTTCGTGATCTAAACTAGATAAAACGGGTATTACTTCTCTCTTTAAGTTTTCTCTAGAGCCGAAAGGCCCTGTTATTGAAGCGTAAATAAATTCTTCTGATCCTTTCTCAGGATTCATATTTAAAAAAGGACCAACAAATTCAACTTTTTTTCTAATTCCAAGTTGGTTTAAATCACCTAAATTATATTCACAGATAGTGTATGGTGGTGGGAGATCAGGGATTATTATTTTATTACAGTTTTTGATGTATCTCTCCACTAATTTCTGACCTGGATAGAGAAAAAAATTAATAGGAAAATTGTATTTGGGTTGAATAATATTGGTGATAAAAATTGAGGGTTTTCCCAATCTTTGTACCATTCTTAAAGAAGTAACATCTCCATCAGATACCAGTATATCTGCTTTGATTTTAGAAAAAATTTCCCTTTCATCATAATATCGATAAATTGTTTCTATCGAACTTGGCCTTTTTATCTTGATCTTTTTATGATCGTAATCATACTTTGGTAAAGGAATAAAGACGTTTAAAACAGAGGCTGTTGGCATTATACCATACGTAGTTTCATGCCAGGCTATAGGTGTGCAGTAAAAAACATCCTTAAATTTATTTTTTAATAGTTTGTATGCATTTCCTCCGGTGGCAAATGATACCTTGTGTCCTCGATTTATCAGTTCATTTCCAAGTTGCATACTTCTAGAAGCATGCCCCAAACCTAAATCATTACAAGTATAGAAAACCCTCACCTTAGTTCCAAATCCTCCTCACTTACGAAAATAGAATAAACAATAACATACTTATAAGACGCCAAGAAGGGATCAACGGTTTTTCCATCACCTAAAACTGACCAATTGTCAAACTAAAGAGTAATATCTTAGGTACATTTTAAGAGCTTAGGTATTTTCAAAATCTCCATTAATTAGGCGTAATAAATCAAATTTTCCTCTTCCAGTTTTTGATGGAGGTTATTAACTGCTTGATATGCAGTCTCCTCCTTTCTTGTTCCAGTACAAACAAGTTTTCCGCTTGCAAAGACGAGAATCACAGCTCTTGGATTGTGCATTCGGTATATAAGACCGGGAAATTGTTCTGGTTCATATATAATTCTTCCACCCATTCCTCTTGCGGACTCGTATAATTGTAAGAGATCAATCGCCCCGCCTAAACTTGCAGAGGCTACGATATTTACAATTTTAATAGTCATTTTACATATATTGATCATGCTGCCTTCCTTTAACCGGTTAATAACATTATTCAAAGCACCTCTTGCTTCGTTTTCAGACCTTGCACCGGTACAAACCATTTTACCTGAACTAAAAATAAGAGTAGCGGTTTTTGGCTTTTTTAGTCGAAATATCACTCCAGGAAACTGTTTCGGGCGGTATTCTACACTTGGAAAAATTCTTACTAATGCATTTAAGTCGATCTTATGCTCTGAAGATGCTGAAGCCACAACATTCACGATGTTAATGGTTGCTTCAACCATTGTCATTTAGAATACCATTAAAAAAACATTTAGTATAAATTTAAAAAAGGTTTTTCATGTCTTGGATTGAGTTAATTTGCTTTCAAATAGAGTCACAATACCTGATTCCATCAATTTAACATTTTCTTTGATTCACTTAGAGTCTTTTTTATTCGTTTCCAATGAGCCCCTTGCCAGTATATTTGCTCACAACTGGAACACGCCCAAAACTTGTCATAATTGGACAAAGTTCTCTTTGGAACTTTACTTACAACTTGATCTTTAAGAATGGGTTTAATTTTTGTATTACATTTTGGACAACGAGAAATAGTGACATCAATTTCAAGATTAAGGTTAAATCGCTTTGCCAAGTTAGTGAGTTTTTCAGCCTTTGTTGTTCCCTCAACAACGAAGACAGTTACTCCCTGAGTCATGCATTGTTGGTAGAGTTCAATGTCGCGAGTAAGTAAGATGCGGTGTTCCGTCTTTGCGATCTGGATTAACTGCTTATCATCTAAGAAACTGGAGTATTTTATGTCATACCCTAACATTCGTAGCCATCTAGTAAGTTTACCTAGCATTCCATCCGCTACGAACTTCACTTATGCCACTCCATGATTTGCCACTAATATGTGATTTTTTATATCATATTATTATATCATCTCTAAAGGAAAGATAAAAATATAAACTCGAAATTTAAGGGGGGTAACCGATTTATTGATGATACTATTGCGATTCTTTATATGTACAAGCCAAGCATCTTTCTATGTACAATAATGTACACATAAGATTTAATATAACCTATACGTACAAATAAGGGAACAATATTACAATTTTAATAAGGTGAAGAGATGTGCCATCTAGAAAAATATTATTAGACGAAGAGGAAATGCCTAAACAATGGTACTGCATACTGCCTGATCTACCTAAACCACTACCCCCAACGATAGAACCAGCAAAGAAGGCGCCGGGACCAGGAATCGTTCCCTTAATATTTCCTAAAGAGATCATTGCCCAAGAGTTTAGCAAAGACAGATGGGTAGATATACCTGAAGAGGTAAGAGAAATATACCGGATCTGGAGACCTACACCATTATACCGGGCAGTTGGATTAGAAAAAGCTTTGAAGACTCCCGCTAAGATATATTACAAGTACGAAGGCACTAGCCCTTCCGGAAGTCATAAGCCAAATACCGCCGTTGCACAAGCTTATTACAACATGAAAGAGGGTAAAGAGCGTATAGCTACAGAAACGGGAGCAGGCCAATGGGGTTCAGCTATAGCCTTCGGTTGCATGACTTTCAAGCTCGATTGCACTGTATACATGGTTAGAGTAAGCTACGATCAGAAACCTTATAGAAGAGTAATGATGGAGCTTTGGGATGCTAAGGTGCATCCAAGCCCAAGCACAAAAACAGAAGCTGGCAGAAAAATTTTGAAAGAAGATCCCGAGAGCACTGGAAGCTTAGGAATAGCTATCAGCGAAGCCGTCGAGGATGCTCTTACTCATGAAGAAGCGAACTATGGTATAGGCAGTGTTTTCAACCATGTCCTCTTGCATCAAACCGTGGTTGGATTAGAAACCAAGAAGCAGCTTGAAAAAGTCGAAGACTATCCTGACGTAATAGTTGGGTGCATTGGTGGAGGGAGCAGTTTCTCAGGTCTCTTCACGCCCTTTTATTATGATAAAGTTTCAGGAAAAGCGCCTAAGGATACCCGGTTTTTAGCTACTGAAGCTACGGCTTGTCCCTCTATCACTAAGGGAGAATATATGTTTGATCACGGTGACACAGCAAGAATTACCCCTTTGATCAAGATGCATACCTTAGGCCACGACTTTATTCCACCACCAATTCATGCTGGAGGCTTACGTTACCATGGTATAGCCCCCATTTTATCGATGCTGGCACAAGAAAAGAAGATAGAAACGCGAGCGTACGATCAAGTAGAGGTTTTCGATGCTGCCAGACTCTTTGCTCAAACTGAAGGGTTGGTGTCAGCTCCCGAGCCATCTCACGCCATTAAGGGTGCCATTGACGAAGCACTAAGATGTAAGGAGACCGGGGAGGAAAAAACTATTCTTTTCATGCTTTGTGGTCATGGTCATTTTGATATGCAAGCTTTTGATGACTACCTTCAAGGTAAACTTTTACCATATGAGTATCCAGAGGAAGAAGTTCAGAAATCCATGAAAAGGTTGAGAGAACTGTATCCATGGATTGATACCCTACCTTACTAACCACTATATTTATCACAGCTAAGATCATTCCATAAGGAGCTTCCAAAATCCTTAAACATTAATGAAAAACTTGTACATTTGCATGCATTATTATTCAACTTCATTCATCATTAGAAAATTAAGATTGCCAAAAAGTACCATTATTTTCTTTTGACTAAAAAATTTATATCTTGTTTGTACATAATGGTACATATTTGTGATATTATGTGGAACAAAGTGATGGAGTGCTTAAAGGGTTATCCGGAGCGCCTTTTAGTAGCTAGGGTACTCATAGAAAACGGTCTAAGTGTGAAAGAGGGTAAAATCTATTGTAATGATATTGAGCTTCCACCGGTCAGAATAGGTCGTGTTGCAAAGGTTGATAGAAGAACAGTAACTGAAACAATTAAAACCATCGAAAAAAAATCCGAGTTGAAAATTATTTTTAGGCATATAAAATCAGCTGGGCATTCGTTGAAAGAAGTTGCGAAATATTTTAACTTAGGTGTAGTGGAAATAACTCCGGAAAATGCAAAAATGCCGGGGATTCTAGCAAAAACGGCTTCACTTATAGCTGAGAGGAATATAAGTATCCGACAAGCGATAGTGGATGATCCAGAACTTTCACCAGAACCAAGACTTACAGTGATTACTGAGACAAAAATTCCTGGGGAACTCATATCTGCTTTTTTAAAGATTGAGGGCGTTGCTAAGGTTTCAGTGTATTAGTCTAGATTTTTCATGTTAAATCTTTTTAATTTTAATAAATGTACGTTTTTGTACACGTAAGCTTTAAATATGACGTGTGAGTTCATATTTTTCCTTCACCATCAAGAGGTATTGAGTATGGGGTATTGTATTTGGCGATAATGCGTTGAGCAAGCGATTTCAACAGAATAGCAATTTTCAACTGAAGTTTAAAAAATTACCCTTTTTGTATTCGCCTTCTGAGATCTTCTTAAGAATTTATAAGTGTTATGAACATGCTTACCTCCTTGAGTCAATAGAAGGTCCAAAAAAATTAGCTCAGTATTCGTTTATTGGATTTGCGCCTAAATTGAGGCTAAAGGTAAAAGATGGCGAAATAATACTCCAAGATATCAAACTAGACGAAGAAATTAGGATAAAAAACGAAGACCCTCTTCATATAGCAAGGAAGATTCTAGGAAGAAGGTCTCCCATTGCGAGATTTAGATTTATTGGTGGTGCTGTAGGATATATTTCCTATGATGCAATACGATACTGGGAAAGGCTTCCTGATTTTACTGTTGATGCCTTGCGTTTTCCCGATATTGAGTTGGGCATATTTGATGATGGCGTTGTGTTCGATCATAGTAGAAGGGAGGTTTTCTATTATTATTGGAATGAAGATCGTTTCGATGAGCTGAATAAGTTATTAAAGGAACCTGTTGAATCTGAGGCGTTATACTTTACAAATCCCAAGGTAAACGTCTCGAAGGAAAGGTTTGAGGAATCAGTGCAGAGAGCTAAGGCATATATAGCATCTGGCGACATCTTTCAGGTTGTTCTCTCAAAAAGATACGAGTTTGTTATCAAGGGTGACTTGACGAGTTTCTATATGTCCCTCCGAAAGGTAAACCCCTCTCCCTATATGTATTTCTTAAAAATGGGTGACCGCCAAATCGTTGGGTCAAGCCCCGAAATGCTTTTTAGAGTAGATAATGGTTTTGTGGAGACTTTTCCCATTGCTGGTACAAGACCATACGTAAAAAATCCCATTGAAAATGAGGCATTAAAAAAGGAGTTATTGTCAGATCCCAAGGAACGTGCTGAACACGTAATGCTTGTAGATTTAGCTAGAAACGATGTTGGTCGAGTCTCAGAATTTGGAAGCGTTTCTGTTCCCGAATTCATGAAAGTTCACCAATACAGCCACGTTCAACACATAGTATCAAGGGTAGTTGGTAAACTGAAGGGGGGGTGCGATTGCTTTGACGCATTGAGAGCTGTTTTTCCAGCAGGTACAGTTTCAGGAGCACCCAAAGTAAGGGCTATGGAGATCATCGAAGAATCTGAGCCTACAAAGAGAGGACCTTACGCGGGGGCTGTTGGCTACTTCTCCCATAATGGAAACGCAGACTTCGCCATTACCATAAGAACCCTCGTTGCAAAAGGAAAAAAATGTTACATTCAGGTTGGAGGTGGTATAGTAGCTGACTCTGTTCCTGAGAGAGAGTGGTTTGAAACAGAGCATAAAGCTCGGGCTCTACTGAAAGCTCTAGAACTATGTGGAGAAAACCAACAGTGAAGGTTCTTGTCATCGACAATTACGATTCGTTTGTTTATAATCTTGTTCAATACATTGGAGAACAAGGGGGAATCCCTCTGGTCTACAGAAATGATAAACTAACCCTGAAACAAGCAGAGAATTTTAAACCAGACAGGATTGTTATATCTCCAGGTCCCGGTACACCAGAAGATGTCCGGTATTTTGGGATTTGCTCCGATATCCTACAACACCTAAGTTGTAAGATTCCAACCTTAGGCGTTTGCCTTGGTCACCAAGGAATAGTTTCAACCTTTGGGGGAAAAATAATACCCGCAAAGAGGCTGATGCACGGTAAAACAAGCTTAATAAAACATGATGCTCAAGGCGTCTTTAAAAGCTTGAAAAATCCTATCGTGGCTACTCGCTACCACTCTCTCGTTGGGGAAAGAACGTCAATGCCTTCATGCCTTAAAATAACTGCTGAGTCACTCGACGATGGAGAAATCATGGGAGTTCGTCACATAGTATATCCAATTGAGGGGATCCAATTTCATCCCGAGTCGATTTTAACTGAGATGGGAAAGAAACTCATAAAGAATTTTCTTGAAAGGAGATGAAGGAAGATGATAAGGGAAGGCATACGAAAGCTGATTGCAGGTATGACCCTTGCGTATAATGAATCAAGAGAGATAATGAACGAGATAATGTCTGGTAATGCAACGCAAGCACAAATTGGCGCATTCTTAACGGCCTTGAGAATGAATGGAGAAACGATCGATGAGATCTCTGCACTTGCTTCAGTAATGAAGGAATTTTGTTACCAAATACATCCTCAAGTAAATGGGCGTCTCGTAGATACTTGCGGAACAGGTGGAGATAAAATAAAAACCTTCAACATCAGCACTACTGCTGCCTTCGTTATTGCTGGTGCCAAGGTGTCAGTGGCTAAGCACGGGAATCGATCAGTAACTAGCAAAAGTGGAAGCGCAGACGTTTTGGAGAAACTCGGTGTTAATCTCAACGCAACACCAAACGTTGTAGAAAGTAGCATCGAGGAGGTTGGAATTGGCTTCATGTTTGCCCCAACATTTCATAAGGCTATGAAACATGTTATTGGACCAAGAAGAGAAATAGGAGTGAGAACCGTTTTTAATGTTCTTGGACCCTTGACGAATCCAGCGAACGCAAGCGCCCAATTATTAGGGGTTTATGATAGAGCATTACTAGAGCCTCTGGCAGGGGTATTAAAGAAACTTGGATGCGAAGAAGCCATGGTCGTGCATGGTCTAGATGGACTGGACGAAATTTCCACTATTGGTAAAACAGCTATCGCATGGCTAAAGGAGGAAGAAATTAGCTTATTAGAAGTAGTTCCTAAAGACTTTGGCATCGAAAAGACAAGACTAGAAGACATCATGGGAACAACACCCGAAAAAAGTGCGGAAATAACATTCAAAATCTTGACTGATCAACACAAGAATGGAGACCCAAAGAGAGATATTGTATTAGCGAATGCGGCAGCAGGGATTCTACTAGGTGGAAAAGGTAGTGATTTCTGTTATAGCGTCGAATTAGCCTGTGAATCCATCAAAAGTGGGGCTGCATATAAAAAACTAAAAATGCTTATTGAAGTTGGTGGCGGTGATAAGGCGAGGCTCGAGGAGCTGGAAAATAAATATGGCTGATTTTCTGGATGTCTTGGGACAAAAAGCACGGAAAAGGGTGAAAGAGGGTTATTATAAAGTCACAAAACAGATAATAGCTCCCACTAAAGGTCTAAAAGAGGCAGTTCTTGAGTGTAAAAACGCTCCCATAATTAGTGAAATCAAAGTTGCTTCACCAACAATGGGCGTTATCAGAAAAAAAATTGATGTAAATAAAGTTGCCATAGCAATGGAAAAGGGTGGAGCAATTGGAATTTCGGTACTAACCGAGCCCAAACATTTCAAAGGATCAATAGATACTTTCATTAAAGTGAGGTCCCAAGTTGACCTTCCCCTCCTTATGAAAGACATTGTTGTAAACCGAACACAGATTGAGGCTGCAGCAAAAATGGGCGCAAATGCAATCCTTTTAATAGAGGCTCTCTTCAAACGTGGCTACTGTGATTGCGATGTTCATCGAATGATTGCTGAAGCTCATTCACAAAAACTTGAAGTTTTATTGGAGATTCTTACCGAAGAAGAGTTCATATCAGCTATAAAAACTGAAGCCGATTTAATCGGTATTAACAATCGTGATTTAAGAACACTTGAAGTAGATCTTGAAGTAACAAGGAGAATCTTGACAAAAAATTGCATTAATGAAAAGTTAATTGTAAGCGAAAGTGGCATTAAGAGTTCTGCTGACGTCCGCTTTCTCCACGAATGTGGTGCCCACGCTTTCTTAGTTGGGTCCTCTATCATGAGGAGTAGTAACATCCAAAAAATGGTCAAGGAGCTAGTGTTGGCTCTATGAGTAGAGTAAGAGTGAAAATCTGCGGAATAACACGAAAAAAAGATTTAGCAGCGGTTATTGAAGCTGGGGCTGATGCCGTGGGATTCGTTATTGGTGTACCCTCATCACCCAGAAACTTGACGCTCGATGAGGCAAGAAAAATGATAAAAAATACAATTTTTATCAAGACCGTTGCGGTAACAGTTCCTAATAATCTTGACAAATTAAAAAAGATCCATGAGAATCTAAGGCCAGATATTCTTCAAATTCACGGTGATAGATTATCTGACTCTATCATTCGAGAAGAGTTACCTAAAACACGTTTAATAAGAGCTGTTCAAGTAACGTCCAATGGAAGTATTAAGACTGTTGTTGATGCAGCAAATAGCTTTGACGCTATTCTTTTAGACTCTTATGTTTTGGGTAAGTATGGTGGAACAGGCAAAACTCACGACTGGCAACTGGACAAATGCGTTAGAGAAGCCATTCAACCGAAACCGCTAATTCTTGCTGGGGGTTTAAATCCTACCAACATTAAAGACGCCATACGCATCGTCCAGCCATATGCTGTTGATGTTTCTAGTGGTGTCGAATCACATCCGGGAATTAAAGACCCAAAAAAAATTTACAAATTTATAAAAAATGTTAAGGAAGCGGAAATATGTTAAAATTTAGTCAATATCCAATTGAGGGAAAATATGGAAAATATGGTGGACAATTTGTTCCAGAAACTTTAATGGTTGCCATTAAAGAACTGGAAGAAGCCTATAAAAAATCAAAAGTAGATCAAGATTTTCAAAAGAAACTTAAATATTACCTCTCGGAATACGCTGGAAGACCTACGCCATTATATTATGCTGAAAATTTAACTAAAAAGATAGGAGGCGCGAAGATCTACCTTAAACGTGAAGATCTCGCACATGGAGGAGCCCACAAGATAAACAACACCATAGGACAAGCCTTACTTGCAAAAAAGATGGGAAAGAAAAGAGTTATTGCAGAAACGGGTGCCGGACAACACGGGGTCGCTACAGCCATAGCCTGCGCTACTCTTGGGTTGAAAGCCGAGATCTACATGGGTTCTAAAGACATGAAACGACAAAAGCTCAATGTTTTCAGGATGAAACTTCTTGGCGCAGAGATTCATCAGGTAGAGTCCGGATCCAAAACTTTAAAAGACGCTATTAATGAAGCCTTGAGGGATTGGGCTACCAACGTTCAGACAACCTATTACCTTATTGGGTCCGTTGTCGGTCCTCACCCATATCCAATTATTGTTAGAGACCTCCAAAGTGTAATTGGTAACGAAATTATGAAACAGATAATGCTAAAGGAGGAACAACTACCTAGCGCCTTAATCGCTTGCGTAGGAGGTGGAAGCAACGCCATAGGAACTTTCTACCCATTTCTGGATTATCCATTAGTCAAGATGTATGGTGTTGAAGCAGCCGGTTTAGGACTCGATTCTAGTAAGCACGCTGCATCACTTTGCGTAGGAGCGGAAGGCGTCTTTCACGGCATGCTAACATATGTACTTCAAGACGAGCATGGACAAATACAAACTACACATAGCATCTCTGCAGGACTTGATTATCCAGGAGTCGGACCAGAACATTCCTTCCTCAAGATGAGGGAAAGAGCTCGATACGCTACTGCTACGGATGAAGAAGCAGTAAATGCCTTCCTTGAATTATCAAAGAATGAGGGAATAGTCCCAGCGTTGGAACCCGCACATGCCTTGGCTTATGCCATTAAACTTGCTCATACGATGGGAAGAGACAAAATAATCGTAGTGACCTTGTCTGGAAGGGGTGACAAGGATGCAGAAGTGGTAGCGAAACATCTAGGGGTGAAGATATGAGAGAAATAGAAAAAATGTTTCTAACTCTGAGGAGACGGAAGGAAGGAGCGCTCATAGCCTATGTCACGGGAGGGGATCCCAAACCAGAATACACCCCTAAAATCGCTGAAGCTTTAATTAAAGGAGGAGCAGACATTATTGAGCTCGGAATCCCCTTTTCAGATCCAATCGCTGATGGCCCAACTATTCAAGCAGCAACAGTACGAGCGCTGAAGGCAAAAACCACACCGAGGACCGTGTTAAAAATTATTAAGAAAATAAAGGAGAACCATAGTGTACCCATCATAATCCTCACTTACTACAATCCGATTTACAGGATGGGACTTGAGAATTTCTTCAGATTAGCAAGTAGATACGAACTTGATGGTTTAATCGTTCCGGACCTACCCATAGAGGAAGCCTACGACTACAAAAAAGTTGCAGAGGAATACGATATAGATACAATCTTCCTAACAGCCCCCTCAACATCACAAAAAAGACTTGAGAAAATAATTAGCTACACCTCGGGTTTTCTCTATCTTGTATCCATCTTTGGTGTGACTGGAGCTAGAGAAAAAATTCAAGATCTAACCATCAAACTTATTAAAAAAACTCTTCCACTAACAACTGGAAAAATTCCTTTAGCCGTAGGTTTTGGGCTTTCAAAACCAGAACACATAAAAACCGTTATACTAAACGGAGCAGATGGAGCCATAGTAGGAAGCAGCTTCGTTAAAATCATAGAAGAAAATCTAGAGAATAGCAAAAAAATGCTTAATAAAATCGAAAATCACACAAAAAAGTTAAAAAAAGCAACCGTGAAAGAGTGTTCTAATTAAAATAATCCTAAAAACTATTGCTTGCAAGTTTAACTAAGGTATTTGTGTTTAAGACTGCTGGAAGCGCTCTGATTTTATCGACCTTTTTATTTAGCTCATTTATTGTATAAGCCTGGATTAGGGCAGCAACATCATAATCACCTGATACTTCAAAAATTTTTTCTGAAACCTCTTTCATTTTCAAGGCTACATTTCTAGTTTCATTGGGATCCGTTTTCACCAGAATTATTCCCTCCACTTCAACTTTTGTTTCAATAGTGAACTTAGTTATTATCCCCTGCTCAAGTAACTTCTTTACTCTCATCCTCACTGCTCCTTCAGTTAAGCCAATAATTTCCGCCATTTTCACGTATTTTGTTCGAGAGTCCCGCTTTAATATTCCAAGGATTTTTTCATCTATTTCGTCCATATGAATTGTTGTTATAAATATGAAAATAAAAACATTGCTACGAAAATCGCAGTATGATTAATTTACGATTTTCGTAGTAAAAATATAAAAAACGAAAGGTTTAAAAGTTCCTAATGTTCTGCTTTCAATAAACCCGTCAATTAATGGAAAGGTGAATATAAGAAAATGAAAGTGTTCAGCGGCTGTTATACTGCACTTGTAACGCCAATGAAGAAGACTTGTGAAGTTGACTACGAAAGCTTACAGAGATTGGTTGAGTTTCAGGTAAGAGAAGGTGTGCAGGGCATTCTTGCTGTTGGGACTACTGGTGAATGTGCGACGTTAACTTGGGACGAACACGTCAAAGTCATTGAAAAAATACACGAGGACATCAATGAAAGATGTGAGACAATTGGCGGAACAGGAAGTAACTGCACAGAGGAAGTTATAAACGCCTCAAAAAGCGCGTGGGATTTTGGGGTAAAATCCTTGTTGCTTGTAGATCCATATTATAACGGACCAAGCTCCATTGAAATAAGAAAAGAGTACATCGAACCAGTAGCGAAACGATTTCCTGAAGCCGAAATTATTCCATACGTGATTCCTGGAAGAACAGGCACCCAACTTTTACCACAAGATTTAGCCATCCTACATTCTGAGTACAAAAATGTAAATACTGTCAAGGAGGCAACAGGTAACTTAGAAAACATGAAATTAACCAGAAAGTTTTGCGGGAAAAATTTTAACATTCTTTCTGGAGATGATGATAAAACGTATCAAATGATGACATCTCCAGAGATCATGTCTAAAGGCGTGGTTTCAGTGGCATCGAACGTCGTCCCTAATGCAGTTCAGAATATGGTTCAAAGCATTCTTGATGGGGACCTAGACGAAGCTGTTAAGCTTACTAAAGCGCTTAAACCCATGTTTAGAATAGTAACAGTCAAGACAGAGGAAGAAACACCGTTTGGTCCTATGATTTGTAAAGCCAGAAATCCTCTGCCTTATAAGACTTTAATGAATATTTTGGGAATGTCCACAGGTCCCTGCAAGCAACCATTAGGAAAGATGACAAGGAAGGGAGTGGAAACTATACTAAATGAAGTGAAAGAGGTCTATGTAAATAATCCCGAGATACTGCAACCAATAGAAGATTTTTTCGATGTTGATATGAGCAACCGCTTGTACGAGGAGAAGTTTTGGAAGGAATATTTCTATGATTAGTATTTGCATAGCTGGTGTTACCGGTAGAATGGGAAGTACACTCCTTAGAGAAGCCTTAAACAAAAGTTATCAGATTGTTGGAGCTGTTGAGTCTCCAAATAATGTAAACATTGGGAAAAGCTTAAGAGAGATTGGGCTGTGTAGCTCAGACGTTAAATTAATGAGCTCAGCAGATTTAAGTGAATCTATAAAAAACGCAGACGTTTACATAACTTTTACCACACCGGATGCGGAGGTTTCTAATCTTCCCGTTGTCGCTGAGCTTGGGAAGAGGATTGTGATGGGTACTACTGGTTTCACTAATGAACAAATGGAAAAGATCCGGAAAACAGTTTCCAGCAAGGTTCCAGCTGTTTTTTCACCTAACTTTGCTTTGGGCGTAAATGTTTTGTTCAGGTTGACCAAAAATTGCAAGGCTTTTCCGTCGGAATACGACTTCAGCATAACTGAGATCCATCATACCGGAAAGAGGGACGCTCCCAGTGGGACAGCAAAAGAAATTGCCCGAATAGTTTCAAGTTTTAAAGATTACACTAAGGTTATTTATGGCAGAGAAGGATTAAGCCTAAGGAAATCAGATGAACTAGAAATCTTATCTTTGAGAACGGGGGGTGTTCCTGGGGTACACAACTTAGTAATCGCCGGTCCATACGAAATGATAAGAATAGAACACACGGCTTTCTCAAGAAGTGTGTTTGCTCAGGGCGCCTTATACGCTGCAGAATGGGTTTACAAACAAAGCGAATCGAGAATTTATAGCATGGAAGATGTCTTACGCTGAATTCAGTTGTGAATGCATATGGATGATAGAGCAGTAATCAAATTTGGTGGTGCGGACCTTTCCACTGGCTGGGGGATCAGGAGATCAGCTGAAATGGTAGTTAAGTCTAGTTATAAAGAAGTTGTCGTGGTTGTTTCAGCTATTGGGAAGACAACAGATAAGTTAGAAGAGATAATATCACAAATTAACATTAGCGACCAGGATTACGCTGAAATCGTTTCAATTGGTGAAAGAACTAGTGCTAGAATTTTCTGTTCCGCGTTAAGATCCCTTGGAGCTAATACCAGCTATTTCGACCCCAGCTTAGATAATTGGCCATTAATCACGGACTCGAATTTCCGTAACGCTAAACCAAATATGAAGGAAACGAAGAGCCTTGTTAAAAAATTTTTAGAGCCCATGTTAGGAGAAGCAATTCCGGTAGTATGTGGTTTTCTTGGGCGTGACCGTCACAGAAAAATCACCACGCTTGGCAGAGGCGGAAGCGATATAACCGCTTTACTACTTGCAAACTGTTTGGAAGCAAATGAAGTGATACTCGTTAAGGATGTGGAGGGTGTGCTTTCATCGGACCCTAAAATAGTGCCAAATGTTAAGCCTTTTGATAAACTGGACATCCACGAGATGTTTGCCCTAGCGCAGGGAGGCGCAAAAATTGTTAGAGCAGAGGCATTAACATATAAACGTCCAAACCAGAGACTCAGAATAGTTGGTTTCTCATCAAACAACCTTGTAAAGGGAGGAACGGAGATCACTGGCACTTTCAATCCATTTTCCGTAGAGATTAATCAATATGAAGGCTTATCAGCCATCACTGTGGTTTGCAAAATTAACCCGGAAAACCTTAGTACACTTTTCTCAACACTTCACCAAAAAACCATTTATGGAGTCAGTACGGGGAAAAATTCCATTACCGTTTTTTCCCAGCATAAGGACATTGAGGAAACTATTAATAAATTACACAATCGCGAAAACTTCAAAGCTATCAGCTATAGGGATAAAGTTGGAATTATTGAAGTAACTCATCCGGTTTTTATTGATTCTCCGGGATGGGTTTCGAAAATTGCTGGTGAATTGGCATCAAAGGACATTAATATTATTGAGATTACTACGGGCAAAGCAACAATTAACATTTTTATTGACGAAAAGCGCCTTAAGGATGCAAGTAAAGTGGTAGGTGAAGTGTTTGAAGCGTAAAGTAGCAATCTTAGGTGCAACAGGAGCTGTTGGACAGAGATTTATTCAACTGCTTCAGGACCATCCATGGTTTGAAATAGAGGTACTTGCAGCATCGGTGAGATCCGCGGATAAGAAGTATAAAGACACGCGTAAATGGATTTTAAGTTCTGATTGTCCTCCTGAGATTAATGAAATGACAGTAGTGAACACAGATATTAAATCAGTAGAAAAAGCAGGCAACGTGGATTTTGTTTTCTCTGCTTTGCCGGGTGGGATAGCAGGACCTGTTGAGGAGGAATTCGCTATGAAATATCCAGTCGTTAGTAAAGCTAGCGCCCATAGACTAGAGGTGGATATTCCTCTCCTCATACCAGAAGTAAACCCAGATCATCTAGCCATAATACCAATCCAGAAGAGCAATAGGAATTGGAATGGATTTATCTCTACAGACCCAAACTGTTCAACGATACAATTGGTAATTACCCTTAAGCCACTCATGACTTTCGGTCTCAAAAAGGTTATTATTTCAACGATGCAAGCTTTGAGCGGTGCGGGTTACCCTGGAGTAGCCTCTCTAGAAATTATTGACAATGTTATACCCTTTATTAATAAGGAAGAAGAGAAGACTGAGTCCGAACCGTTAAAGATTTTGGGAACCTTTGATGGAACAAGAGTGCAACAAGCAAACATTGCTATTAGCTCAAGTTGCAATCGTGTTAACGTTAAGGATGGTCATTTACAATCAGTTTTTGTCGAGTTGGAGGAAGAGACAAGCATAGAAGAGGTAGTGAAATCCTTTGAAAAATTTAAAGGAAAACCTCAAAGATTGGGGTTACCTTCTGCTCCTGACAATCCGATAATCGTGAGGGGTGAAGAGAATAGACCTCAACCGAGATATGATAGGGATGAGGGAAAAGGAATGAGTGTCGTAGTTGGCAGGATTAGAAATGACCCAATATTAACCGTTAAATACATGTGTTTGGGGCACAACACAATAAGGGGAGCTGCTGGCGCAGGAATTCTCAGCGCGGAACTTATGGCTGTAGAAGGATACATTTAATTAAACCTATTTTGAAAATCAGGAGAGTATGAGAAATATTCCTTTCTAAAATACTAGAAAATAGAAAAGGGGCCTTGTATATTGACGAAGTCTCAGCCATAGAACTGTCAAAGAAATTTAACACACCATTGTATATAATAAGCGAAAAAAGAATCAAAGAAAATTATAAACGCCTCTACAATACTTTTTATCAAAAATACCATAAAATAAGAATTTATTATTCTGCAAAAGCAAACACAAACCTATCTATACTAAGGATATTGAAACGCGAGGGAGCATACATAGACGCTGTTAGTCCTGGAGAAGTGTTTTTAGCCTTAAAAGCGGGGTTTACTCCAGAAAAAATTTTGTTCACTGGAACAAGTGTGA
>JAGLRI010000010.1 GCA_023136395.1 Candidatus Bathyarchaeota archaeon
GGTAGAGCAGCGGACTCATAAGCCGTTGGTCGTGGGTTCAAATCCCACCGGGCCCGCCAATTATTAGGGTCAGATACCACCGGGTCGCCCGTGGGCACGATTCTATTTACTTAATTACAAATTATATTCCTCTTTCATGGGCTAATATTTTAAGCCTCCTCTTTCATAAACAATAAACGAGCTGAAATGAAAAATAACGGTCTTTCCTGGAAGATTGGTGGTGAAGCAGGTTACGGTATAATGACTACCGGACTTATCTTTGCGAAGATCTGTTCTAGGGCTGGTTTACACGTTTTTGACCACACTGAATATCCATCCCTCGTAAGGGGAGGTCACAATACCTATCAGGTTAGGGCTGATGCTGATGAGGTTTTTTCGATTTTTAGAAGCGTGGACTTGCTTATAGCTCTTAACAAGGAAACTATTGACAAACATGTGGAGGAGTTGACATCCGGAGGAGGAATAATCTATGATGAGGAGAAAATTCCTTTAAGTAAAGATGATGTTGGAAGAAAGGATGTTACACTCTACCCTGTTCCATTAAATAAGCTTGCTGAAGAGTCTGGCGGAAGAAAAATAATGATAAACTCAGTTGCCTTAGGCTCTTCAGTTGCACTTACCAATTTTAATTTTGAAATGCTTTCCGACGTTATACAAGATGTTTTTAAGAGAAAAACAAAGGAGACCATCCAATACAACATAAGAGCTGCAAGACTAGGCTACGATTACATCAAACGTACGCGCAAGGACAGGGAGAATATGATTGTGCTTAAATTGCCTAAGATTGATAGAAAACGAATGTTACTCACGGGTAACGAGGCTGTGAGTTTGGGGGCAATAAAAGCTGGATGTAAATTCTTTGCTGCTTACCCAATGACACCAGCCTCATCGATACTCCATTTTATGGCAGCACAAGAAAGAAAATTCGACATTGTTGTAAAGCATACCGAAGACGAGATCGCTGCTATAACCATGGTGATTGGGGCTAGTTTTGCAGGAGCAAGAGCTATGACCGCTACTTCTGGAGGAGGATTTTCTCTCATGTGTGAAGCTCTTGGCCTTGCGGCAATGACTGAAACTCCCTTTGTTGTCGTATTATGTCAGCGTCCCGGTCCTAGCACTGGGCTTCCCACTCGGACTGAGCAAGGAGACCTGAAGTTTGTGCTCAACGCTTCACAGGGAGATTTCCCAAGGTTTGTAATTGCTCCTGGAGACGTTGAAGAATGTTTTTACAAAACTATCGAGGCTTTCAATCTTGCAGAGAAATATCAATGTCCAGTTATTACTATTCTTGACAAGTATCTTTCAAGAAGTCACAAGACTACTGAGAAATTTATGAATAGAGTTGAGATAGATAGGGGATTACTGTTAAGTGATGAGGCGTTAGCAAAAATTCAGAAGTTTCAACGGTACGAATTCACTGAAACAGGAATCTCTCCAAGAACAATCCCTTCTCAAAAAGGGGGTATTTTTACCGCAACTGGAAACGAACATGATGAAACAGGATATATTAGCGAGGATAAAACTGTAAGAATCAAAATGATGGACAAAAGGTTCAAAAAATTTGAACTAGCAGAAAAAGAAATACTCGAACCAAAACTTTTTGGGTCAAAGGATGCAGAGGTGACAATAATATCTTGGGGGTCTACAAAGGGACCCATAAAAGAGGGTATAAAACTCCTAGATCGTGATGGAATAAAAGCAAATTTTCTTCAGATAATATACGTCAGTCCATTTCCAACAAATAAGGTATCCAAAATTATCGAGTCTTCTAAGAAAACAGTGATCGTAGAGAATAACAAAACAGCACAAATGGCTGGTTTGATAAGAGAGAAAACCGGAGAAGAAATTGAGCATAAGATTCTGAAATATGATGGTAGACAATTTTATCCAACCGAGATTTATCAGCTGGTGAAGGAGGTTTTATAAAATGGTTACATTAAACGACCTAAAAACCATTGGACAACCTAACTGGTGTCCCGGCTGTGGAAACTTTCCCATCTGGCATGCCCTGAAGAGTGCTATTGTTGAAACAAATCTTGAGCCTCATAATGTTGTTATTTTTTCCGGAATTGGATGTTCTTCAAAGATGCCCCACTGGATTAACACATACGGGTTTCATAGTATTCATGGCAGACCCTTACCCGTTGCTACTGGAGCAAGATTAGCCAACAACAATTTGACAGTAATTGCGGTTGGAGGAGACGGCGACGGATATGGAATAGGAATCGGCCATTTCATACACGCCATGAGAAGAAACATAAACATAACCTACATCGTCACCAACAACCAAGTCTATGGTCTAACAACAGGGCAGACATCCCCAACTAGCGATAAAGGATTCGCAACAAAATCAACACCAACAGGAGTGATCGAAATGCCGATAAACCCTATCGCCTTAGCGGTAACTACTGGATCAACTTATATTTCTAGAGGCTTCTCGAAAGAGATGAAACACCTCACGAAATTGATAGTAGAAGGTGTGAAACATGAAGGATTCGCGCTTATAGACGTGTTGCAACCTTGTGTCACATTCAATCGCAAAAACACATATGAATGGTTTTCAGAAAGAGTTTACAAGCTGGAAGAAACAGATCACGATGTTACAGATAAACAAGCAGCATTCCAAAAATCGTTGGAATTTAATAACCGTATTCCCATAGGTCTTTTTTACAAAGAAACTAAACCAACATACGAGGACGAACTACCGCAAATAAAAGACATTCCTTTAATAAAACATAGAATTGAAGACATCGACATAAGAGCTCTTATGGATGAATTTGTTTAACCCCTTAATGAAAAAGGAATCGTTTATATGAGAAAATAGAAAATATTATTGTGGAGAGAGTAACTTTGCCTGAAACCTTGGAGAAGATTTTGAAAGATAGCGGTTGTTGCGACATGTGCAAAGGATATTTCGAATGTGATTGCCCAAAAAACTTCGAGAATGGACCAAAAAAGCTCCAGATGGATATGACGAGAATGGACTACGACTTAAATCTGTCTGGTGGAGCTTAAACAACCATTTAAGAAGAATTGTTTTTTCACAATACTATAACTCGCAGAGAACATTTTTTGCATCCTCTACTTCATCCTTTTATTGTGAATTTCCTCTGGCTTCCACCCCTCCACAAGATACTTATAAAGTACAATACTTGGTCCCTACCTCACCTTCTCCAACTTAGCCCTCAATTTCTTTAATGTCTCAAGTTTGAGATAAAGAACTCTACATACCCAGAATCTTTTTAATTAAAGACTAAACTCATGGAGTTGTGAAAGATGCAAATACAACGAATGATCCACTACCTACGTCGTTTCACAGGTTTCCCTAGAGATATCAAACTTCTCCTCTTCTATTCATCAACCGTTCTCATAAGCGTTGGTTTATCAAACGTCATTATGTCTCTTTATCTGAAAAGTTTGGATTACGATCCCTCCGCGATCGGAATCTTATTTAGCATATCCACAATTACTTCTGCAATCTTAACAATTCCTGGAGGTATCTTAGCCGACCGCTACGGAAAGAAAAAAACTCTGATAGTAAGTACCATGGCTTATCTTTTGTCCTTCATTGTTTATGCCACATTCACGAACTTTAACCTACTCTGCTTAGCTTCTTTTCTAAACGGATTTTCTTTTGGAACTTACAACGCTCCCTTCATCGCTCTCCTCACAGAAAGAACTCACAACAAGAAAAGGAGCTACGTCTTCAGTTTCAACTCCTTTATAATGAACTTCAGTATGATTGCTGGAAATCTCTTGGCAGGGACAGCGGATATCTTAAAATCTAAGCTACATCTCACTGCCAGTTTTTCCTACAGAATATTTTTTTGGGTAGGAGCTGTCTTCATCTTAGCATCCCTCTTACCCCTCATTCTGATGGAGGAAGACACTGGTTACACAAAGAAACGAACTAAGATCTTAAACATAAAATCGTGGCGAGTTATATGGATGTTCTCTTCTGTCAACGCCCTGATTGGCTTCGGAGCTGGTTTCTTTATTCCTCTTCTTCCGTTGTACATGAATCTGAGATTTCAAGCCTCAGGCGCCCTTATAGCAACATTGCTCGCAGTATCAAATGTATTGATGGGTATTGCATTTCTCGCTTCCCCGAAAATGGTCGACGTTATAGGAAACGTCAAAACGATCACCTCACGCAAGGTCTGTCCGTTATACCCCTTCTATTAATCCCAACTTCACAAAATTTTGTAATGGCTGCCTTCTTTTACACAATCAGATCAGCATTAATGAATATGTCTTCTCCCGTATTCACTTCCTATATGATGGGTGCTGTTTCAAAAGAGGAAATGGCATCCGTTGCAGGCATCACTGCAACGGCTTGGAACGGATCCACCGCAATCAGCACAATTATCTCAGGATATATAATGAATGTGATAGTTGACATTCCTGTATACCTCTGTGGTGTCTTCTATATACTCTCGACAACTTTATTTTACATCTTCTTTAGAACCCATGAGACTCAATGAAAGACTTCAAAAACTTTGTCTTAATGACTTATTTTTGAAGCTTGTTCTCCTCTCATACCCCAATTACTTTTAGGTATATCGTGAATAATTATGGTTAGATGGTCCGGCTTTACTCCAATTTCCTCAAAAATCTTAGTTATGTTCTTGATCAGTTTCTCCTTCTGTTTCTCAGTTCGACCTTCCCACATTTCAATTCGAACTACTGGCATGTCTTTCACCAAATTTAAAATCTTTTTTTCTGTTTTAAATTTAAACTATTTAATAATTGCCTATTTTTACTAATTCATTCTCTCGTTTTTTTCCTCTATTTTTATTCCTCTTTTTCTAAGCTCTGTCATAATTTTTTTAAACAGCTTTCCGTTCATTCCAAGCCTCTCCGGAGGTACTACTCCCTTCTCCTCTATCACTTTTTTAGCTAGAAGCTGAACTATGATGGAAGCTGTGTATGCTGTGGTTCTCCCCATAGCGGTTACTCTTTTAGTATCATCGTAAAGATCAAGAAGATGATACGTGTATAAAATTCGAGAATTTTCTTTCACACCTCTCACCTTTACATTCATTAGCACCATATCCCTAATATCCGGTAAATTCAGTTTCTGTTCTAATATCTTACTTGTAAGTTCGCGTGGAGATATGTTGCTCCCCTTAATCTTTTTCTCATCGAAGAAGCCTAGATCTTTTAACAACCTTATTTTCTCAGCGTGGCCCGGATACCTCAATGTCTTTTCCCACATATTTCGGACACCTTTTATGGTGCTGTGTAATGTTCTTACTCCATCCGTGTAAAACGCTTCAAGCTTTCCAACACCTGGAAATTCTATATGTTCCAGACCATTCAAAGCTTCCTCCTCAACAAGCTTACTGTCTTTTACTATTCTCACTTTTCTTATGTACTCCTCTAGAAGATCCTCCACACACCAAGTTACTTTATAATTTAGAGGTGCGATACGCTTCTCTGGAATACCACCAACCAGTACGACGACTTCCTCAATCTGATCAAGTAAAGTGCAAGCCCTTCCCACTAGTATATTGCTTAACCCTGGCGCTACTCCACAATCCGGAATAACGGTTACTCCTGCCATAAGAGCCTCTTTATTCAATGTTAATGGATCCTCTGCCATGAAAGAGAGATCAACCATGTCTACACCCGCTTCCACACAAGCTTTAACGGTTTTATATCCAATTCTACCCGGAGCAAGCCCTACCGCCAGATCAAAATTCTTAAGCGTGTAAACGAGCCTAGAATATTCGGAAGCATCCAATTGAATGCCTTCAACATTATTTTTACCTATGGTGTCTGCAACTTTTTCAATTCTTTTCTTATCTCCATCTGAAACAACTATGGTTGAGGAAGGCATTAATTCAGCTAGATCCTTAGCCAAAACTGAACCTATATACCCGCAACCAATAGTGAGTATTCTCAAATTATTCACCTACAAGAGTTCCTAAATCTCTGTTATCTTCTGAAATATATTCTTTATATCAATAAGTGAATACCTTAAAGATTTAACTCAGAATCTAAAATGCATGTATTTTGAAGCGAGTTCTAAAACTCCAAAAATGGATAATGCAAACCCAAGTATGATTAAAAGCATACTGAAAGGATTTTCCGTAACCGTGGATAAGGAAACAAGAATTAATCCCGTGATCAGAACAGAGATTCCTCGAATTCTAATGATTCTTGTAATACGTCTCTTCAAGCCAATCTCCTCAAACTTAATAGACTACACAATTAATAATTTTTATCTAGTTTTTAGAGATTATCTTTCTTTCCCTATAACGTTCTAATGCTCCTTTTCTTTTCTCATTTCATTGAAGAAAAAGGGGTTAATCGATTAGAGCAGTCGGCTCTATATGATCTGGAGGCTTAAACTTGACAGTTGCAGATTTTAAACTCTCCCCCACAATTTTTGGATATAATTTGCCAAGATCGTATCTCTCCGCTCCTACTAAGTGACGAATTCTTTCTGGTTTAAATCCCATAATCCTAGCCATGGTGGCGTCTACTGATACTGGTTTTTTTCCAGCAATAATAGTGTTTACGCGTCTTGGTCTACCATGTATTACTCCCTCTAAACCCACAATCGCATCGACAATGCAAAGATCAGGCCTTATGAGCCTGTTTAAGTCTATGATAACATCGTTAATGTTGGGATGATAGAATGTTTGATCCTTCCTTGGAAGAAGACCAAAAAGATTCTTTAAAACTCCAGTTACTAGGGTTAATCGATGGGTTTTCGCTACTGCTACTGAGATGAAGTATTTGGGTTCAGTTAAAACTTTAGGGAGCTCTGGATTCTTGAAGTAAAAGCCGTCAAATTTAATCTTTACACAAGGGGACCTACTAAGGTTAATTAAAGACACATCAAAACCTAAATTCCCTAATCTTTCCATAAGACTTTTATACCCAAGCTTTTCGAAAGCTTCATCCACGAATTTACTTCCACTGTCCGACTCAACGATCCTTATCGATAGATTCTTATCTTCCTTAAGAACTAGCTTTATTAAAGCCTCAACTAATTTTACATTAGTGGTAGCGACTCCTGTCTCATCAACAGATGTACAGAGATTGGGTTTTATTATTACAGGAGATTTTATTTCACCGAAACTCCCTAACAGTGAGATAGCTTTTTTAAGTGTCTCATCGAGATCACCATAATGCTTTACTAAAGCGACGGATTCCACTCTGATTCCCTTCTTTTTCTAATATGAGTCACTCAATTAAGTATTATTGGCTAAAGTAAATACGTGAAACTGAGTAGTTTATTATGACTAAACGGAAGAGGGGCTTAAAGCTCTCTCCACAGCTTTTCTTGGATTCTCTTCTCCTATCACTCTAACTAAATGCCTTTCGTCTAAATACTTTCCAGCGATTCTATCGGCTGTTTCACCACTACCTTTGATGGCTACGATTGTCTTGGCCTTGAGATAGGCAACCCTGGCCTCGATAGCCGTTCCAACCCCTCCCCCAACAACAACCACAGCATCTGCTGAATATGCTGTAATAAAATCTCGTATGTAGCCCATCCCTGTTGCGATTATGACATCGCAATACTGATTAGCGTAACCTTTTTCGTCTTGAGGGATTATGCCTACAACAAGACCACCATGATACTTAGCTCCTTTACTCGCAGCCTCCATTACCCCTCCAAGACCTCCAGTAATGAGAACCGCTCCACGTTGAGCTACTTCCTCACCTACCTTATAGGATAATTGATAAGCTTTCTCAGTGCAGTTATCACTTCCATATCCAATGATTAAAATCTGTTTCAACATAAACGCCTATACTATTTAGAACACAGAAAATAATTAAAAAGTTATTTTCCAAACAGTTATTTAATGCCCATCAATATTGGAAAAAGAGGGAAAATTGAAGACGATCTCTAATCATTCTATATTAAAAAACAGCATAAAAACTGTTTGTTTCAGCAGGGATTTCATAACCCAGATGCATGTACACATCGGGCTTCTTATCCACCTTAAGAATTGATTCAAAAAATTTAGGAAAAACTAGAAAAAAGCCAGCGTGACTTAGTCATGGTTTAAGTATGCAACCTTTTCAATCGCTTCATTAACTCTTTTTAGAATCTCTTTAGTATTATTAAAACTCAATAAATTCGATGCTTCTTCAAGTTTTAACCATTTATATCCCTTATGTTCATAAGATACTTTAACTTCTTTTTCCTCTGTTTCAACAAGAAAGTAAATAACCTCCTTATGGATTCTCTTCCCCTTCCTCTTGTAAAAATATTCAATTTTCTCCCTGAAGTCTTCAAAGAACGTGAAACTGTTAAGACCTGTCTCTTCCTTAGCCTCCCTGATCGCAGCTTCTTTTTCAGTCTCTCCTGCCTCGATATTTCCCTTGGAAAAACCCCAGTGCCCCCATCCATAATGGAGCAGAAGATAACTTGGATTGCCACCGTCCATTCGGAATATTACCAATCCTGCTGATTTTTCCTCGAGCACATAAATTCTCCTCTATTTTATTTGGTTAAATTAATAATAATACATGAAAAATCATGTATTAACAATTACTTGACATTCCTCTAAATTCACTAGATCTTTTTAATTAATTTCTTCTTTCCTATTAAAGTGCAACACTTTTATAAATTCTTTGATGTGTGAGCACTAGTTAGCTATGAATCATTTATTAGAACATATTAGGAACACATTTTAAGTAAAAGTTGTATCTTTGGTATATTAATGGAGGATATAATTTGAGCTACGAAGGTCGTTTCGTTGTAGATACGCATGTACATATAACAACACTGTACAAGCCCAAGGGGACAACTGAAGGATGGGACTTTCCGGAAGGATGGACGGGTCTAGGGCAGTTTGTTGAGACTTTTGACAATTCACCTCTCTGCTTCTACGATATGGAGCGATATGGTATCGATATGTGCGTCTTGTTACCCAGCCAAATAGGTCCGACTAACGAGTTGCAGGCTGCATTGGTGGATAAGTATCCCGATAAGTTTGTGGCAATGTGTACTGAACAGAAACATAAGATCAAAGTCTCGCAGGGAGAAGTTGGATGGAGTCTCGAGGCAGCTTGCGACGAGATTGATGCCGCTTTAAAGACTGGTAAGTTTGTAGGTATTGGTGAATTTGTTCCAAGAAATTCTACTCCTAAAAAAGTATACACTTTCAGGGAACGCTTAGACGAATGGCGCAGGTTCATGGATCTCGCAGCAAAGTACGATGTAGTTATAGATTTTCATGAATATGTTTTTCGCGATGGATGGGATCCTTACCACTTACTATATCGACTTTTAGCAGAATATCGTGACGTACCAATTCTAGTCTGCCATGGAGGGTATTCAATAGGAGATTACGCAGTGGGGGCAGACATTATCCGAAAGTCATGCAAAGCGGCAGGTATGGCTGAAAACGTTTTTCTCGAGACTGGTACTTGGCCAGCTGAGTACTATGAGATTCCACTAAAGAATCCAAACGTTGGATCAACAAAGCTGATTTGGACCGGAGCAGACTATGGTAATGTACCCCAATACATTATCGCTCAGCCGGGACAGGAACCATCAAGTTTCTCGTCTTCGATGATGAAGTGGTCCCGTGTGCCTAGTTATCAAGGTGACTGGTGGGGTTGGACTCTCCAGCAGATACGTAAAATCAGAGATTGGGTGACTCAAGACGAGATCAACCTCATTCTTGGTGGAAATGCAGCTAAGATATTCAAACTCAAAGTGCCTTATGAACGAATGTTCCCGGAAGGTAGACCTGACCTCTGGGGTATTCACTGGAAAAAATCCATACCTTTCTTACCTAAAGACCAGATTTTGCACCCAGACTATTAGCCACTGGAATCGCAAACATCTAAACCCCCTTTCTTTTTTTCTTTTTGGATCGTGTTAGTTCTGAAGCTTTTTACTCAAAAGTGAAGCTACTATAATTGGTAAAGCAATTGTTGCATCACAAACTAAATCGACTACTTCAGCTTCCACCGCAACCTTCTTCCAAGATTTAGCTTCTTCTAATTTTGCCCCAGAAACCCCTCCAGCCTCAGGTCTATCCATAGTGATCTGAACAGCATAATCCAAAGCTTTTGGAGTGGTTTGCATAGTCATTGCAATATAATGTTTTGGGACTCCTCCTCCAATGATCAAAGCTCCGGATCTCTTAGAGTCAAACGCTATATCAAGCATGTCCTTTTGATCTAGAGTTGGGTTTACCATTAAATTGTGATCTTGAGAATACATCCATATATGGAAGCCCAAGATTGAATCAGAGATTGATGGACAAAATATTGGTATATTTTCGTCTGTTGCAGCTTTTATTATCGAGTTTTCATCCTCGATTTTATTTCCAAGTTCAAATATAAATTCTTTTGAACTCATTTCCTTTTGTGGCAACTTTGAAAAAACTGGTTCAAGGTTGTTTTCTAGAGTTACGTAACCTTTGTTTGGTAGTAGAACATTATAGATTCTATTTATTTTACTTTTATATAATTGTGCATCATTAACAATTTTTTTTTCTTGATAATGGTGTTCACCAAAAGCTTCTATTAAATCGTGAGTAAGATTCGCTCCCGTTGTAACAATAACATCAATGAAATGATTTCTGATCATTTCAACGATTACCCCTCTCATCCCCCCCGGAATAAGCGCACCTGCTAATCCTAAAAACTTAGTACACTTTTTATCTTGGATCATATCCGTAAGAATCCTTACTGAATCCGCTAACTTTACCGCTTGAAATCCTGCATAAGTCATCTCTTCCACAAGTTCATTCACCGTCATATCAAACCAAATCTTAACCTGTTTGAGCACGTTCAATTGAATCACCTTATCTACTAAAGTCATCTCACGTTAAAAATAAAATTTCCTAGACTTGATCCTTTCCTTTGTTTTCAAACGGATCGTTAAGAGGAATTATGCCCTTCGTGTTAAACATTTAATATATCTTCAATATATAATCGTCGGATTGAAAGTACTTTTTAAATTAAAAATACTTGTTTTGTTAAAGTCGTCACTTTGGCTTTCTTAAGGATATCCTGCTTTTTTCATAATTTCTTTTATCGAGAGGTATGCTGGAGAAGAGGGAGGTAACTTGAGTAGTGATTTTCCAGATAAATTAAATTCTTCAACATTCTTGTCATACGCGATTTTTCCCAAGTATTTTTGATTCGTCCTTCTTTCAACCTCTTCACCTGAAATTTCTGGAAATCTATTTCCTCCAACGACGTAAAAATTTTTGAAGTTTATCTTAACCTCTTTCGCGATTCTATACGCCCTTTTCACGTGATCAAAGGATTTTTTGGATGGATCTATTACATCAAATATATCATCCACTTCTGAGGTTATTTTTCGATTTATATGCTCTAATCCCGCAGGAGAATCAACAATTATGTATTTGTAACTCTTTGTTAATCTGCTCAACGCTCCCTTTAGGGCAGCATCTGGTAGGCAGTAACATCCTTCTATCCATTTGGGACCAACAGCCATTAAATCAAAATACTCTCCCTCATATAACCCCTTTTTCCAAATCATACCTTCCATCCTTTCCGATGGTGGTATGCCGACCGTGGTGCCTCCGTTCTCTAAAAAAGTTTCAATCATCAACTCGGATATGGTCTTATGCCCCTTCTCTTCTAAATCTATTCCAACCATTTCTCCAAGGTTTTGGTCTGGATCAGCATCCACCAAAAGCATAGGATAATTTCTTGTTTCGATAAAATGTTTAGTTAGCAACGCTACAAAACTTGTTTTCCCGCTCCCCCCTCTACCCATTGAAACCATCATTTTCATGTAATCTCAACCATTTACGCTGTTTTCAAAGAATTCATTCAATTTCAATCTTTAGTTTTTGAAGAAGAAAAAGCTTACTGAAAATGCTACAGAAACCAGAATTAATATCGTGTATTTCAAACCATGTACATTCGGTTAGGTCTTTCAAAGTCTTTCACGATCTCCATTGGGCTTTTGGCTGCTTTAATGTTGCTAAGAGGGATGTCTTTGAAAAGGACCCATGGAGTTGTCTCAGCTAACCTTGTAACTATGTGATCTTCACCAAAACATTCTTTTGAGATTTTATAGACTAAATTGCGGACTTCAGTCTCTGGGATGTGTCCCAAAGCGTGTAGATACTCATGGATTAACAAGCTGTAGACAAAAGCGTTCACTAGTCTTTTCGACTTTGTGATTGCTTCGACAGTATCTACGAGAGTTCGATTTAAAACTATGTTATTAGTACCTAACGGATGATAAGCGCCAACACGAGGAGGTAAATCGTCTAAGAAAAGCATCATGCCAACTCTGTGCTCACCTAAAAAATCTTTAACAGAATCCTTCACTATCTTCCAAATTTCACTGAAACCTTCTGCTTTATCAATACGGGAACAATAGTCCTCAACCGTGAAGAGTTCCTTTGTAGCTTCAGGCTTTCTGTAGATCATGTCATCTCTACTAGCTAGCTAATATATAAAAATTACTTTTTGGTAATAGTTATTTAAAGTTATGCAAAATTTTAAAATTATCCAACCTAATTACTTATTGACATAAATGAAGTGGATTAAAGCAATCAGGCAAATCGCCTTTGGTAAGCCAATGGGTTGCAGTATACAAGTTACTGAACGTTGCAATCTTAAATGTTCAATGTGTGGTTACTGGAAAGCCCCCTCACGAAAAGAGTTATCCCTTAATGACTTTGAAGAAGTTCATGACAAACTTAAAGATCTAAAGATTTGCGTCATTTCTTTGAGTGGAGGTGAGCCGTTTATACGAAAAGATTTTCTTGATATAGTAGAAATTTTTCGACACGACTTTTATACTTGTGTTACAACCAACGGTACCTTACTTTCTAACGATGTGTGTAGTAATCTTAAATCAGATAGCTGCTTTGTTAGCATCGACAGTGACATCCCAGAAGTGCATAACAGAATTCGTGGGTTTAAGGGTGCGTGGGATAAGGCTATTGCGGGCCTTTTATCCTTGAAAGATCACTACAAAGGTGTAAGTGGTATAATGAGTGTTGTCAATAATTTAAACTTCCCACAAGGAGTTAATGGATTGATTAACTTAGCTGATTCATTGGACGTTTCTATCCATTTTCAACCATATTGTACCTTAAAGACAGGAGCAGCCCTTGGAGGAGTAAGTGATGTTAGCAAGTTTCTGTTAGATCGGCGTGAAAAACATAAATCTGTGGTCAGCAGCAGGCCCTACTTAAAGCGTTTTGATGCTGCCTTTAAAGAAGGCGTTAAGAACTGTTTAGCTGGCCAAGCCTTTTTTGATATACAAGCAAATGGAGACGTAACTAGGTGCCCTGATGACAGAACTAAATTTGGGGATGTATGGAACTTCCCTGATTTCCCTTTAGAAAAAACAAACTGCATAAATTGTTGGTATAGCTGTAGAGGAGAGATTGAAAGTTTCTATAAGTGGAAATTTTCTAAAATACTAAGCTTAGATCGACTTATGTTTACCAAATCTAAAAAATCGTTTGATGGGAAAAAAGGTCTCACTGTAAACTCTTTTTCCTAAAGGTGGTCTAAATTTACTCCTCGAATCTATTCACAAGTTAAAATGCGGTAAACTTCAAATCTTCACGTCGAGATGATCAGCCAAAGGGTTTTAAAACATATTTGGATCTAATGAGGAGGATAAATTACTTGGCCTTAAATATTAATGCTGACGTAAGAGGGCGTTTCCCAGAGCTACAGGTTCTGACATTTCTCGTTAAAGGTGTAATGGTCAAGCGACGGAGCACTGAATTACAAAAGCTATGTGATGAAATAGTGAAGCAGGTGAAGAAAAAATACGACTTAGAGTCGCTTAAAGATCTACCCACCTTCAAGGCTTATAGGAACTTCTTCTGGAGGGTGGGCATTGACCCAACTAAGAATAGACCCGCTGCTGAGGCACTAGTCAGGAGGGTTTTAAGAGGAAGATCCATCCCTCAAATCAATTCCTTTGTTGACGCCTACAATTTAGCCTCCATAAAAACCGAAATTGCCTTTGCAGCGTTTGATGCTCACAAACTAAAGGGTGCTTTAGTTATGCGGTTAGCGAAGAGAGGTGAGTTTTTTCTAGGAATTGGTATGCAAAAGCCATTTGAACTTGATGGTGGTGAGGTAGTTATCTCTGATGCTGAGAAGCTGTTAGCCATCTATCCACATAGAGACGCTGATCAAGCTAAAATTACTGATGGCACTAAAACTGCTCTGATGCTAGTCTGCGGGGTTCCTGATATTGGGGAGGAAACGCTTCTAAATGCTGCACAGTTAGTAATTAATTATGTTACTAGATTCTGTAATGGGGAAGTGGTTTTTGATTCTCATTCAGAAAATAACAACGTGGTAAAGAGTGAAGTGTATGTATGAATGGTTGGAAGCTGTCAAAATTGGCTTATGTTTAATTTTTCTTTCTTACGCATCTTGGGAAGATTACAAAACTCGGGAAATATCAAACAAAGTTTGGATTTTATTTGCGCCTTTGGGGTTCACCTTCACTCTTTTCCAAATTTTATTAACTCAACAAAGTTTTCTTTTTAGAACTTTAGGCATATCTTTTTTAGTAGTCTCTGGAATCTCAGTGGCTTTGTTTTATTTGGGTTTCTTTGGTGGTGCTGACGCTAAGGCTTTTATCTGCTTGTCCATAACTTTGCCTTTCGGTCCCATTTTGTTCAAACCCACTTTGAAATTTATCTCAAACCTTTTTTCATTGTCAATCTTTGAAAATGCAGTTTTAGTCTCAGCACTAACAGCTGTAGGCATAGTTATCTATAACATTTCATGGCGTATTAAAACTGGAGAAAGATTATTTGAGGGACTTAACCGAGAATCGTCTTGGAAAAAATTCATCGCATTAATAACAGGCTACAAGGTTGAACTTTCAAAAATCAAGAAAAACTTACACATAGTTCCCTTAGAAGAGCTTTCAACAGGAGAAGACGGAAAGGTCACACGGCATCTAAAAGTGTTTGTACAGGCATATGAAGATAACGAAGAAAGGATTGCCCGCATCAACAAGTTTTCTGAAATTCTGGATGTTAAAATTTGGGTCACACCCAACCTTCCTTTTATAATCTTTATAACAATCGGTCTTCTTTTAACTTTGCTTCTGGGAGACATCATTCTTTGGATAGCAACTCTGCTGATTAATTTTTAAAATAAGAGTTTTTATAATTGCTACCAAAATCTCGTTATTTTATTTTAAAAAAGGGTTTTCAATACATCTTTTCTTCCTTCATGTTAAGGTTTTAGAATCAAAGATTCAAGAATTGTAAAAAACTACGTATTCCAGCAACTTAAACATTGTATTCAGATTTGAAATACGTATCCTAAAGACAGAGAACCCCTTCATAACCGATTTATCTATAGAACGCTGAAAGACGGGAATAAGGTGAAAGAATTGATGAAAAGAAAGACACACCTATTGAGAGCCAAAAGAGGTGTAAGCCCAGTTATATCCACAGTAATTCTTGTCGCTGTAGCTATCACCGTAGCCGTTGCTGTATCATATTGGATGGGAGGAATTGCAGGTCAATACACAAGGTTTGAGAAGCTAGAGATCGACAACGCTTATGCAGTTAGGGATACCGTTCTTGGACAGTGGAACGTAACAATGAGTGTAAGAAATACTGGTTCTACAGACTCAACCATTAGTGCTGTTTATATAAACGGTAAGCCTGGAACGGAATATGCTGTTGAGATAACTGATGACGCAACTGATGTAACGGTTGCAAGTGGTGCTATCGTAACAGTTCACGTTTACATTGATACAAGCCTATTCGAAGCTGCGCCAACAGTTGAGATAAAGCTTCATACTGCTGCTGGCTTAGACTATCCTCAAATGGTCACTTTGTCATAAACACCCCCCTTTTTTTATCTCGGAGAATTAAATGTGCGATTTTTCAATTTTCGTAAAGGCAT
>JAGLRI010000100.1 GCA_023136395.1 Candidatus Bathyarchaeota archaeon
TATCCAAAGCTCAGGTCTTTCATCCTTAAGAAGAACCATTTCCATATCATCACTTGGTGGCGTAAATTTTTTAACACTGAATTCTTCACTAAGATCTTTGGCAACCTTTTCCAGATCAATTTTATGCCACCACCTGAACCTAGCATAACGATAAGGTTCACCCATCTTCCCACGTCCTATATTAGGGGATTCAAATCGAATAACTAATCAAATGAATCATTAAAAGTTTAATCAGTTCCTTGAACAATCTATCTATGCATATTTTTTATTATTTAAGGTAGATATCTAATCTTTGCTTGAGATTGTATTAACATTTAGTCTTGTTTTTCCTTTTTTTGGTTATTCTATTCTTCTCAATTTTCTTTTTCCAAGCGATATGAGCATAATTCCTACTAACGAAATAATCGCAGTTTGCAATAGATGATTATATAAAAATCCCATGAAAAGATCTAAATTAGGTAATATCTTCCTGAAATCCAACCCGAGAATAGGTAAAATGATTGTAAGTCCTATCGAGGTAAAAATTGTTATTTGAAGGTTTATCACGGCATGTAATGTGCGATCTCTTGATTTTTCAGAGAAAGACGGTATTAAGAGAACGAACCCAAGAACGAAAATTACGAAGGCTGTAGCTCTTAGTGAGACCAATATAGTGTTTGTCAACAAGGAAATTAACGTAATTTGAGGCAACACGATTGTAAAAATAACTGTCACCGCTGCAGCAATTGGAACTACCACTATTAAACCTTGTAGCAATCTCGCCTTGACAAATTTCCCCATTCCAGATGGCGCTTTCTTGAATATGAAGAGATTAGCTTTCTCTCGTGTCGTCCCTGTTCCAACTACGAAGGTTGCCAGAAATGGAGACATCATAAGACTTAACGAAAATAACGTGTCTTCTAAATCCGAAGACGGATCCCCGAAGAATATGTTAAGCATAACTACCAGACCAACAACATAGACTAGCCATGATAGATTTTCAAGTCTTCGACCATAGTCCTTGCAAACAGATACTAGCAGACTGCTGGAGGATTTGCCTCCTAAAAGATATTTAATAGATTTATAGAAGACACCGTCAGGTTTAGCCCTTGAAGCTGTAAAAGTGATTGGTTCAAGGCTGTAAGCCCGATTAGCCACTTTCGTACCAAGCCAAAGCACCACTACTAAGAAGGTGATTTGACCTCCGAATCGGATCAGCGTCTCGACCCCAACCGCGGCAATGTCGCCGGGATTAGATGCAAAGCTAATGATAACTTCTGCGCCCCAAGAACTCGGCACCAAGCTGAGAAGAGTTTTAACAATCCCACTCGTTCCAGGATTAGCAAGGGCTTCAAGCACGCCTCCGCTCATAATTGCATACATTAATGCGATTAGGGGTAAAACAAGGATTACTGAGAGGGCTCTACCAATATCTTTTCCACGTGAAGCTTTTCCAAATTTTGTTCGTAGAAGGGCAGCAATAAGGCTACCGATCCATAAGGCAGAAAAAAAAATTAAAACGAAAACCATAATGATAATAGCTATCTGAACCAAGCCTAAACCCAGTGGATTAAGAACAGCTGTGAAAAAACCAGCGACAACTGCAACAGCGATAGCATAGAAAGGTACAACACCCAAAAACTCACCTAACAGAACGTCGCTCGGTTTGATGGGGGCTGCAAGAAAGATCTCCAACTGCCCAGTTTGCACGTCCCTTAAGGTATATGTAATTGGAAGTATCAAGATGTAAATGAACAGTAGGAACATTAGGATCTGTATCATCGCTACGGCAACTTGGGATAAGAAGAAAGCGAGTAATTCATCAATGAATGCGCTAACGATTGCTGGTGCAATGAATGCTACATAAACCGCTAGTAGACCGATTACTATATATGGAAAGTAGGGTCTGATTGATCGAATACCACTTAAACGAAGGTTATATTCATTCTTTGCAATCACAAGCCATTTAGGAACCAACAGCTTTCTGCTCCCTCCAAGCTAGAAGCTCCTTCTCCTGCACACCTCCGGTTATGGCGATGAACGCATCTTCTAAAGTTTTAGTTCCGGTCTGAGCTATGATTTCAGCTATTGTACCTAATGCTATTAATCTACCTTGGCTGATGATGCCTATTCGATCACATAACTCCTCAACTATTGGAAGAATATGACTACAAATGAAGATAGTTTTGCCAGCTTTATCTGCTAATGTCTTAATCAAATCCTTTACCATGAGAGCAGCCCGTGGATCCAACATTGAAGTAGGCTCATCAAGAAATAGAATGGGGGGATCGTGAATTATTGCTGCTGCAATCAAGATCTTCTGTTTCATACCTCGACTGTAACCTTCAAGAAGATGATCACGTCTATCATAAAGACTGAAAAGCTTCAACAAATCCTCTATCCTTCCATGCAAAATTTTCGGGGGAACATCATATAGGGCTCCCATGAACTCCAGAAACTCTTGTGCACTCAACTTCTCATACAATCCAGGAGACTCAGCAAGCAAACCTGTAATTCGCTTAACTTCAGTTTCATCTTTAAGAATATCAAGATCATTTACGATAGCAGTACCATTGGTTGGCTTTATGATGCAGTTCAGTAACCGGACAGTGGTTGTCTTTCCCGCTCCGTTTGGACCAAGAAGACCAAAAGTTTCACCCTCATAGACTTCAAGGTTAAGCTCATCCACAGCCTTAATCTCGCCGCCCTTACCGTAATACTTAGATAATGATTCAGTTCGGATTAAAGCCTTCAACAAGTTATTACCCATTTTCTATTCTGCACTCTTAATTTAAATGACTGTGGGTTTCAACCGAAAAAAGATATATAATAAATAGAAAAACAGAATACTTGAATGATTTTGTGAAAGGTTAAAATGGCGTTGACTGATGTTTTAGTAATTTGGATAGAGATATTCTGTTGTTTACATGCGAAAAAAGAGAGGTATCCTCACAGTTTTCCCGATAAAATTGATTTATTAAAAATATAAATGCGCGCGAAAATAGAAGTGTTATGCTATATCGTACTCGCCTATAGCTAGCTAGCTCTTAGCTGTTTCCTCATTTTCTTTGATCTTTTCAACAATAATCTTTCCGTTAACTTGTTTTACTATGCGTTTGCCATACTTAGTCTTTCTTTCCTCTACAATACGCTCTTTCATAATTCTTTTACCCCATTTTAAAACGGTTTGTTCAACAATCTACCAATATCATAATTTAAGATGAATATAAAAAGGTGATGAGTTTGTTCGATGTCTGGGTTGATTGTTCTTCGAAAGCAGAGGAAGGTCAATAATAGTAACATTTTTAAATTGGATGAAAGGTATGTCTATAACTTAAATTTGAGGTTGGAAAATGCCAAGCAAGAAAGAGAAAGCGGCAAATCGGGAAAAGCATAGACAATTGCAAAAGTCTAAGAAGATGCAGAAGAAACAGAAAAAGGCTGTTGAACTTCCTAAAAGGCATAGGAAAGGAAAATAGCTTATCTATTTCCAATAGTCTGAAAAAATTATTCTTCTCCAACCTAAATTCTAAAAATTAATGAACAGATTTAATTAAATAGTACAATTTTTTTAACTCTCTAAACTCAACGATTCGAACTCTTTCTCGCAAAATGAGTCTCTTATAGATCTTTTAGTCGACGGAATACTAATCCTATCAGAAAAAATGTGGTGTGAAGCAAACCTACATTAGCCAATTATGCCGTAAATACTATATTCTATAACCCAAAAACTCTCCTTGATGACCTGCAAACGAGCATTCCATGCCTCAATTGATGTTGAAGCTGTCTGAAGACAACTGTCCAAAGTATTGATTGTTATCAAAATATCAGGCATAAGATCTTTAATAGTTTCAAGACGATCTACAATGTCTCCTGTTAATGATTCGATGGAACTTACAGTATTGTTTAAGGAGAAGATGATGTCGCTTAAATTGTCTTGTGTGGATCTTATCGATCCTGCGGCCTCTTCTGCTTCTGCAACCACCTCTGGAGCCAAAAATTGAATCTGCAAATTTTCAGAGATCACATCTAACACATCAGTCACTTCATTTAATGTCTCATTAGCTTGGTTTAGTACTCTAAATGTTGTTTCATTAGCTGAGACAAGGATGAGAATAGTCTCTGGTAATTTAGTTGAGACGTTACCTATCATCGATTCCGAATCACTTACGAGTGATCTAATCAATTGAACACCGATAGATGTCTCATTAATCATCCCTTTGATCTCTCCAATGTGGGTAGATGCCTCATCAATCCATATTGAGAATACACTCATATGAGAGGAAGCAAAGTAGATGGCTACTGGACATACTAAAAAACCTAAAAGACCGAAGAAGATAAGAAAACGGCTAACATATTTCCACACCAAAAGGTGCATACCTCCATACAAAAAATTTTACATCATTTTCCGTAACTTAAGAAAACTGGTAATGTTTGCGCACGCGCGCATAATACTCACTCCTTTGTTGTGAATTTATTGGTAACTTAAAATATATGTAAATTTGCATGCATGCATTTGAAGTTGTATGAGTTGCATGCATTTACGTTAATAGCTAAAAAAAAGAAAAAAGGGGAAGAAGATTATTTAGTCGTAACCTTCTGTAGAGAAATATGGCTGTGGTGTATCTGGATTTTGTATCTGTTCTGCTGGCAGGAAAGGTACAGACTTCTTCCAGTTGATTCCCCAAAGATCTGGTCTTCCACTCGGGAACATCCTCGGATGGGGTACGGGAAGTTTGAATACTTTAGCAGCATTTCCTCCAAGAATGAGGTTGATCTCATCCTGAGTTACAAGATTTAAGTCTCTGAGTTTATGAATCTGGTATAGGGCCCATCCCCAAAAGTCAGTTTGGTACATAGGTGTAGAGGGGTAATCGCGGGTCGTAGTGCTAGATGCATAAGTCTCTGCTTTGTATTTTCCCTCATATTTGAAGACGTATTGTGGAACGTTACCATAGTCGTGTCCCCAGACAAGTTGGGTTGCTGTAACGTTTGGGTCTTTCAACGGAACCTCAAAGTAATCGGCAACGTAACAACCTGTCTCTAGATAAACGTTTCGTCCACTTGCTCTTGACGCAGCCGAGCATGCAGCTTTAACTCCCTCTAAAGAACGTCCTCCACCATGGCATACTACAATTGGTACCTCAGGATATTCGTTAACATATCTGCGTAGTAGTGATATTGATTCATGATGATTTACAGCGACATCGTGTTTTACAGCGAGATCCAAGAACTTCCTGAATTCATCCAAGCGTTTCCTTTCGGTATATTCAAATCCAACAGCAAAGTTTCTAGGAACAAATTCTCCTATGCCTACGTGGTTACCTGTCTTTAGTGTG
>JAGLRI010000101.1 GCA_023136395.1 Candidatus Bathyarchaeota archaeon
ATGATCAAGACATTGGGAGAAGGCGACGTATTCATCAACACTTTCGGCGCTATTGACAAACATGAACTGGAAGCTGGCGAGAGCCTAATCGTCGATAACTATCATCTCGCTGCCCTGAGTGACACCTGTGACTATAAGGTTCGCATGTTCGGTGGGTTGAAGTCGACGATTCTGGGAGGCGAGGGGTTTGTAACAGAGGTTACAGGGCCGGGCGAGGTCTATATCCAGACAAAGAATGTCAAGGAATTCGTCGACTGGCTTTGGAGATATATCGCACCCAAAGTGAGGGCGCGAGGCGTAGGAAGACTCGCGTTCGGACGACGATAGTGAAGAGTCTCTATCTCCCTTTTTTTGGCAGTTACGCGCGAGCTAGCTGCGTATATGTCAATTCAACCCTTTGTAGTTTAGAGAAAAAAACATAAAAATTTCTATCGGTAGTACGTGCATCACGTAATAGTATATACTTTGGACTCCAGAAATCCATCTTACCTGTTAATGTCTATTTCCTTCTAGTGGATACTTGTCTTTATCTTAGATAGAAAACAGATGCAACTCTGTAGACAATTTAAAATTGTGGATTATATTGTAAAAAAAATTGAAATAAACATTCAATATATATCACCTCGTGGAGGTGCGGTGTCTTGGTTTATGATAAGGAGAAGCTGTTACAAATAGTGAAGAAAAATGAAGAAACTGAAATAGACTGCTTAAAAAAATTGGTTAATATTCCAACCTGCTATGACAAACACCACGATATGACCCCTATTATTACTCAGTTAACTGACGAATTTGAAAAAAGAGGATATCAGGTTCAAACTTTTTCAACATCGGGTGCACCTGTAATCGTGGCTGAAATGAATCGTGGGATGAAAAAGACCTTGCTGTTCTACAATCACTACGATGTTCAACCTGAAGAACCATTAGATGAGTGGAAGTCTCCTCCCTATGAACTCTCAATGAGAAATGATCGATTATATGGTCGAGGAGTTCATGACAATAAGGGATCACTAGTTGCCAACATATTTGGAGTTCAGAGTGCGTTTCAGGCGGGGTATGAACCAAAATGCAACATACGGTTCATCATTGAAGGTGAGGAAGAAGCCGGTAGCATCCATCTTGAAGAATTCTGCAAGGCTCATCCAGACCTGTTGAAGTCAGACGGTTGTGTTTGGGAGAACGCAAAAGCGATTCCAAACCAAAGAAGCAAATTTAAAGCTGGAGTGAAGGGTGTTGTTTACTTTGAACTCCATGTAAAAGGCTTTTTCAGAGATGCTCATTCTGGTGACGCACCAATTGTAGTCAATCCAGCTTGGAGATTAGTTTGGGCTTTATCCAGTCTAAAGAATGAGAAAGAAGAAATTTTAATAGACGGCTTCTACGATGACGTTCTTCCTCCGAAGAAAGAAGAATTGGAACTGTTTACAAAGTATCCCTCGGATGAGATTGAGCAATATAAACAACTATACAAAACTGATAAGTTTCTGCTTGGAAGAGACGGAGTGGAATTCTGGAAGGAGCTAATACTTAAACCAACCTGCACAATCTGTGGTCTCTTAACTGGCTGGACTGGACCCGGGTCCAAAACGGTTGTGGGTAAAGAAGCCATGGCTAAAGTAGATTTTAGAATTGTTCCCAACCAGAAAGTTTTTACGGTTAAACAATTACTCCGCAAACACCTAGACAAACACGGTTTTTCCGACATCGATGCTCGGTTTCTCACAGGTTATGAACCCAATCGGACGCAAATTGATAACCCATTCATTCAAATGTTAAAAGACGTTGCTAAAGACTTCAGTGGTAAAGAGGCGGTTCTATTTCCTTCAGCTCAAGGGTCTGGACCTGCTTACTTGTTTGGTTCCCATACACCTTGGGTTTTCGGTGATGTTTTTGATCCTGAGTCCAACGTTCACGCCCCAAACGAAAGCATGAGACTAAACGAACTCAGATATAATACTGCTTTTATCGCTGCTGTAGTAACAGAATTGGGTACTTATTAGAGATTTTTTCTTCTTACTAGCGCATTATAAAGAAAGGGGTTACTTCTTAAGTCAGTAAATGCATCTGCAACTTTTTTCTGGAAGGAAACTATTTTTCAATACACCTCTTTTTTTTTGGGAAATCTTCACTTCTTGTTTTTGTGTGCTTGATTGTTTTAATCTTAGATAAAATCCTATTTATTGAGAAGTCGATTGCTATATGTAGTTGAGTGAAATGTCTTCAAAGCAGGCTAGAAGTTTTTCAATCAGTCGAGACATGGCTCTTCTTCTCCTAATTTGTATAATGATGTCCCTCGGCATGAACCTCACGAATTCGCTTTGGCCTCTTTACATCCAGAGCTTGGGTGCAACTGTGCTACAGGTTAGTTTTGTCATATCTATAACCGGTATAGCTGGTACACTACTGCGAATCCCAAGTGGACTTTTCTCCGACCTCTATGGTCGACGAAAAATCATTATAATTAGCATATTCTTAGCTGTCTTTCCTCCATTACTTTACACCTTTAGCGATCACTGGGAACAATTGATTCCTTGGGGGATAATATACTCCGTAGCCTTCGCGTTCTATATGACCTCTAGGATGGCGATAATCGCTGATTACGCGCCTGCAGAGAATCTTATAAGGATTTATAGCATCATGAACCTCGCGTGGCCATTGGGGAGTCTTATAGGCCCAACCGTAGGAGGGTTACTTGAAAGCCTTTACGGATGGAACGCAATCTTCTATGCTGCTACTGTTCTCTATATATTCTGTTTGGTACCTGGATTTTTGTTACCAAAACCACCTAAAAAGGAGTTCAAGGATAGTATGGAAGAAACTCCTTCGAAAGGAACAAAGCTTGATCTAAAGTTCTTTAGACCACTTTTTGCTTTCTTCCTCATTAATCTATTCACAGGCTTGGGGATGGGCACCGTAAACCCCATTACCCCTATTTACTTGACGGAAAAATTCAATGTCTCTACAACGGAAGTTGGTTTGTTCATCTCCGTCGGCTTCGGATTAACGGCGATTTTAACACAGATTCCGGCAGGAATTCTCGCTAATAGGTTTGGTAGAAAGAGATTTGTTACAGTTTGTTTAGCGTTAACACCATTTCTCTTCATTCTGTGGACAACTATCACGAACATCATTATTTTATTATTAATTCAGATGGCGATTAACGGTCTATGGAGCATGACTTGGCCAGCATCCATATCCATGTTCATGGAACATGCTCCAAAGACCAAACGAGGGTTCTCCTCCGGATTTTTCCAGACAGGAATAATGTTTGGGTTTACCATCGGACCCACTATAGGTGGCTACCTATGGGAAACACTGGGAAAAATCTTTCCATACTACGCTTCAGCCCTCTTTTTCGGGTTTTGTATCCCAATAATGGCTTTTATCACGGAAAAAAAAGATGCTTAAAAACTAACAGCGTTCTTATCATGATCAATAAAAATAACAACATGATGGTTTTCAAAATGAGTTACTTTGAAAGTCATAGTATGATGAAAAAATATAACTTAAAACTCTTTTTTATTTTGTTCTTCGAATTCGTTAGCGTGGATTTCACTGCAGAAATAATATTCTTTGCTATCAATTACTCTCTTGTATATTGCAAACATGCATTTTTCATTTGCAACTTCAGCATCACAAAATTTGCATTTAATAACTTCATTTTCGCTCGTAGATGGATTTTTCTCCAAAATGTCTCATCCCTGTACATTCATCACTATCCAAAACAAGTATAAATATTTACTCCAATTCATACTTTAACTAATTTTTAACTTTCTTCTTTACTGCCTCAATCAGACCAATTGGACCGGTCATCATCATGTCTCCAGCTGGAGATGCAAAATGAACATTAAGCTTAGTACTGTTTAAAATGTCTCTATTTGGTCCAGTAACGGCAACTATATCTATCTTTGAAAAACCTGGTGGATTTATTAGAAAGAAAACTCCATGGCCTTCGTCTTTAAACACTTCTTCATCACTTACTTTCCCCTCACTAAAGTCCACAAGAAGTTTTTTTATTTTTGGTGGATTCAACCTACTTGTGTGATGTTCCATTATGCCAACCACCTCTCCCTTGGAAACTATGGTTGCCATGGTGTGGTTATTTCCAACGTTTACCACTAGTACGTGGGTAGCTCTCTTAACAATAGGGTCATGGAGACATCCGAGTATAGCTGCTGGGGAAGTGTCCATAACTAAAACCCTAGCTTCTGGCAGTTGTCTTTTAGATGCTTGAACAGCAGATTTCATCCTCAGAAAACACGGAGGAACTGCCTCTTCCAAAAAAGCTAGACTTTCGGGGCTGGGGTCCCTTTCAAGGAATTCTTTCATCATTTGCAAACGAAACCTCCTATCGCTCATATTCTTCGGAGAAACTCCGTGATCCTGAACAGCGATGGCCACCAAATCAACATCCAATAAGCTCTCACCAAAATACTCCAGGAATTCCTTTAGCTTCAATAAATTAATTTCCTCGATCCTAAGTCTTTCACCCTTGAAATTTCTGGGTAGTGATTCGTATTCAACGATCTCGATACCAAGCTGCCTAACCTCATCAAGGTCGTTTCGAAGAGTGTACGCAGTTCTTTCAGTCATAAAAACTTGAAGTTTTCTTTCGAGGTGCGTCTTCAATGCTAACGTGAAAGCACCTCCACCAATTATATCCCCCTCAACAAAAATGTCCTTCCTAGATATGGTAGCTTCCCCGACCTTTGCAGCTAAAAATTGGGATGGAGACGGCAAGATCATCTTAACACAATTTTCTATTCGTTTTCGGTCATCATACAGAAGAATGTCCTCAGTGCCAGCTCCAATATCCACTGCCAAAATCTTCATTATTTTTTTCTCCTCTAAACTCGTGAAAACCTAGTTTTTTAATGTTGTGACTCTGTCAATTATTTGAACATAACAAACATAAAAAGTGGATCCATAAGACACCTGCCCTAAAAAATGATGAACAAAAATTTTTTAAACGCTCCTCTGATAGATGAAGTACTCAAATTAAGGTGAATTAAAATTGACCGGATTCGAAGCCCGTTTTGTGGTAGACGTACACGCTCACATAACGACTTTATACAAGAGTAAGGAAAGAAGTAGAATTAAACTAGGTGACGGACATGTTTACGAGGCTTACGATAACTCTTCTCTTTGTCTCTACGATATGGATCGATACGGCGTCGACATGTGTGTACTTAAACCGAGTTGGCCCGG
>JAGLRI010000102.1 GCA_023136395.1 Candidatus Bathyarchaeota archaeon
ACTATTATAAGCTTCGTTAAGGTTGTTAAAAAACCCCATGTAAAACCCATTCAACTAGTCTCCAAGAGTGAGGTAGACATTGAGAAGTATGTGGATTACATGCAATCAACCTTCGATCAGATTTTCGATGCGTTAGATTTAGACTTCAACGAAATAATTGGGTTAACTAACCTTGAACGCTGGATTTAAAACGACACCTTTACTATGCATAAATGCTTATCCTTTAACGCGATCGGTAGACAACTTAAAAACAAGTACCTGTTTGAACAATACTAACGGTTAAGTAGTTATGTTAAATAAAAATACTAAAAAGACTTAATTGTTGTTAGTAAAATTTTGGAAAACTTCAATCTTTTTCAAGATTCTTCGCTAAGGCGCGTGCGCACTTCATTCATGGATAAGAGTGGCTTAACAGTTTGTTCCATTAATAATGGAGTTTTCATTAAACATGCATGCATAACGCTTCTTTAAAGCTTATATCGCTTCTAATATTGATAATAGTAAAAATTATAAGGATGTCTATAATCCATAGTTAGCCTATGCAAGATCTTCAGGATAATTACTGCACCTACATACCGAGAACAATCAAATCCACGACCAGAAAGTGAAAAAATAGAGGTTGTACTAATGTCTAATTTTAACCTTGAAGAATTTCCTAAAACTGTTTATCGAATTCAGAGAAAAGCAACAGATGAAAACAGGTTGCTGAAGAATCCATCTGCTGAAGAATTAATTCCATTTATAGAAAAGGAGTCAGACGTCAGAAAAACCATTTATGGAAATTATGTTGGTAGAAGTGAACCTACTTCTCGAGCAGCTATGTTTACCAAGAATAGTGTTGACCATCCTTTCGGTGAAGAAGAAAGAAAACTTTTAGCTCAATGTGAAAAAGTTTTAGCTAAAGAAAAATTAATTTCTGTTGATAGGATTGTTGGTAATAAAAAAAGTGGAGTTGTAGTTAGGTTACTCGTTCCTGAACGATTTTCCCACATTGCCTATGGAGGCAAGAATCTTTTTTTACCACTAAAAGAAGCGGTTGAGGAGCCAACTTATCAAATCGTATTTTTTATTGACGAAGCTTTCGAAGCTAATAAATCAAAGAGACTTCCTCAAAAAGATATTACCATAAGATTAGCTATGCTTGAAGATGGTAGGTTTGTTAAAATAATTAGGAACAGCAATTATATTGGTGAATATAAGAAGGGTGTTTTTGCTGCAGAGGATTGGTTTGCTAAGACTAAAAGGGGTGGGATTTTCTTACATGCGGGTTGTAGAGAGGATTATCTTCTTTCAACGCATGGGGATTACCGAACTGTCAGAACATTACTTTTAGCCTTGAGTGCAAATGGGAAAACAACCACAACCTGTAGGATACTGGCGAGAAAAGGAAAGGAAAAATCGTGGCTCATTCAAGACGACGGTGGAACTTTAATGCCAAACGGTTCTTTTCATGGCTTTGAAGCGGGAGGAGTATATGTTAAAGCAGAGGGAGTAAATCCCGGAGATCAACAAGCAATATACTATGGCTTATTAAAACCAGAAACATTCTGTGAGAATATCTATGTTAACGAAGGCGGACACTTTGACTTCTTCAACCTAGAAATAACATCGAATGGAAGAGCAGTTATCCTGAGAAGAGATTTTATGCACGCCAGCCCCTATATCGCGGTTGATAAGGTCGATAATTTGATTCTTATCACTAGAGGGTCATTAATCCCTGCGATATCAAAATTAACCTTGGAGCAAACGGTTGCTTCAATGATTTTGGGGCAAGCAATGGAATCATCTGCAGGTGATCCAACTCGAGCAGGAGAGATTAGAAGCGAATTCTTCTATGATCCCTTTGTAGCGGGCGATAGAGCAGAGCACGCAAACAAATTTTATGAAATATTGAAAGGCCTACCTCGCATGAATTATTTTCTTTTAAATACCGGAGGAATTGGCGAAGGTGAACTCTATAAAGAAATTAAACTAGAACATACAATGGGTATACTTGATTCTCTATTAAGGGGAGGACTTGAAGATTGGGTAGATTCACCCACAGGTTTTAAGGTTCCAAAAGCCATAAGAATGGTTGATAACATTTACTTACATCCCGAAAAGCTCTACTCAAAAGCCGAATTTGAAGAAAAACAAAAAGAAATCAACAAGATCAGGCAAAAAGCCATTAAAGAAATTGGAAACAAGCTACATCCAAATATACAAAGTCAATTATTTTAATAAAACTGAATCCCAAACAAAGTAGAAACTATCCAGAACGATTTTAGTGATTAGGCTCAATTGCTAACGCGGTTATGTACTAATATATGTTGAAAATCGGGGTCTTTTGGACAAAAACTTTGGAAGGTTTAAAGGTTTGAAAGGTTTATTTCTTGTTTGGTCATTTATCTCCTTTACTAACTCTTGAATTTTCATTTTCCTAATCTTTCTAGTTTTTCTATCTCTTATTGGAATGGTTTCAGAATCGATTTCCCTTTGACCAAACATTAGAATGTAGCTGATCCATTCCATCTCTGCCTCCCTAACTTTCTTCTGCACCGTTATTGGTCTGTCATCTATATCGACTCTTATTTTATGTTCTTCAATTTCATCAGCAATTTTTTCGACGTCCTTAATGAATTTATCAGAAACAGGGATCACTCTAATTTGAGTTGGAGAAAGCCAAAGGGGTAAAATTGGGACTCTACCCATTTGCTGATCTCTATATGCCTTTTCTAGCATCGCATAAACGCATCGTTCAATAGCGCCGCTTGGGGAACAGTGTAAAATTAAGGGGTGCTGCTTCTCCCCTTTTTCATCAATGTAGGTGATATTATATCTCTTGGCATTTTCAATGTCGATCTGATCCGTTGAGAGGGCGGATCCTTTATCTAAGTTGTCTATAAAGTTGAACTCCCATTTTAGAATAAAATAGAAGAACCTATTTTCCCACATCTCAACTAGAACAGGTTTATCAAATATTTTTACTAATGAAATAATGAACTCCTCGTTTTCTTCAAAAAATTCTTTGGTGAATCTTATCGCCAACTCGTAATCTTTTTTGTCTAGTTCTAAACCTTCCTCTAAAGTCTTCATACACAACTCGAATCTGGTGACGAATTCTTTCTTCGCTTGATCTAAATCGGCGCATAATGAATGACAATCTGGCATAGTAAATGCCCTCAGTCTCCTTAATCCAACCAGTTCACCACTTTTTTCCCTTCTGAAACTATACTTAGTTAATTCGTAAATTTTCAGAGGAAGTTGGCGATAAGAAAATTGAGCGTCGTGAACCATTAGAAATTGGCCAAAACATGCGCTGAACCTTAAGAAAAATTCTTTATCACCCGATTTTATGGTATATTGTCTTGCAGGAAACCTGTCAAGATAGCTTGCCAAGCTCGGATGTTGAAAATCATACATAATGGGAGTTTCAACCTCCATAGCTCCGTATTCTATTACCTTTTGCGTCACAAAATCTTCCAGCAAAGACTTGATCAGGCTTCCCTTTGGATACCATCTGAAATTCCCCTGATCACTCCCAGGTTCATAATCCGCAATTTCCAATTTTTTCATCAAGATTACATGCGGTGGAACCTGTTGTACTGCTCTAACCTTCGCCGTCTCATATCTAGCAAACTTTTCTAGAGTTATATGCTTGGTGAAGTCAAACGCTTCTAATTGGATTAATTTCCCATCCGTTTGCATGATAAACCAGGAAGATTTTAGCTTCTTCTCTGCTTCCAAAGCCTCTGAGACAATCTCCTCTGTCTTTACTTCGCTTGACGAAATTACTCTAAATTGCTCAGCTAAAGGATGGCCTTTAATCGATATTGAGAACTGTTTATTCCAGCCAAAGGGAGTTCTGTAAGTTTCTATGTTGAGTCTCTTTGCACTTCTCTCCATCTCTTTGATTACTTTCAGGGCATCAAATGGTTTTGCTAAATTGCTACTTAAATGGGCATATGGATAAATAAGGAGTCTATTAACCTTCAGTTTTTCAAGAGATGATTTCACTTCTTTTACTGCTTTTCTAGCGGATGCTTCATCATCTTTCTCCTCAACAGAAGTGAACAAAACAACTAACTCTTCGAGTCTATGCTCTGTTTTTTCGCATTCTTCGGCTATTTTTGCTTCCTTTTTTATCGGTTTATACTCTATAAAATTAGAATGCAGTTGGAGTATACGCAAAGAGTAACACCTCGTCCTTAATCCTAAGCTGTTCAGATATTTTAGTGTTCACCAGATATATGTATCAACGAATTTAGGAAAAAGGATATTCCTCCGGAATCACGTTCGATATCTCCACTTTTCAATTTTTTTTTCTTGTTTTATTTTTGGACTCCTACGGTACTCTTTGTAGTGATCCTTACAAATGTATGCTCGCCTTGCTTCATCTACCTTTAATCCAGAAGAGCTTATCTTCTCATTTGAGAGAGAACGAATCGCTTGTTTATCACATCCAGCAACGCTACATTTTACACCCTTAGCAATTCTCCCCATAAAGGAAACCTCAGATTACTGTTTATAACAACTAGGAAACATTTTAGTATTCTTATCCTGAAATAAATTTTTTGATTACACCCTATAGATTGAAAAAGTAGAGTTAATAAACTTGTTTGAACAATAAATAATGATTGAGGAAATAATATTGCCCGTGAAGCGAAAGTCTAGAGGTCGAAGTAAGGGTGGGAAGGGTAGAAGCGGTATGGTTCAGTGTAGTCTGTGTGGACAGCTTGTACCTCGAGACAAGGCCAAGAAGATGTCTCGTCGTACGTCCTTAGTGGATTCCACTTTATATAAAGAGCTTCGTCAAAAGGGTGCACACATCACTAGTTCGGTTACGATAAAATTTTACTGCGTTTCGTGTGCAGTGCATCGTGGCGTAGTAAAAGTTCGCTCCCGAAACGACAGGAAAAGTCGTGGAAGAAGGTAATTTTAACGTTTATAGAATAAAAAGTCTAAATTAAGTCCTTTTTTTCTCGCTTCGCCTTAAAAAATGAATTGTACGTTGAAGTACGGTAATATTTGTTAGGATAGCGAGGATAATCATCCCCCAATGTAATGATTCCAACCAAGTGATGCTGATAAAACTTGCTATTGCTAGTATTATCAATCGATCTGCTCGTTCAGCTATTCCTACAGCTTCCATTT
>JAGLRI010000103.1 GCA_023136395.1 Candidatus Bathyarchaeota archaeon
TGACCTCTATGGTATCCACTGGGAGGAAAGCATACCTTTCTTACCTGCAGAACAGATCCAAAACCCAGATACGCCACAGCCTTATTTCACTAGAGAATATAGAGATAAACCTGAATAAACAACCATTTCCCCTTTTTTTCTTTTTTTTGGTTAGTATTTTCCCCTTTTTACAAATTAGATACAATTATATTTACTGCTCACCCTATAACGCAAAACGATATATAACAAAATATTATCAGTTATTTTACTATGGCTATCAAACTAAAAATAAAGCTTTTAGGAGTTTTCAGGGGAATTTCTGGAAAAAACCAGCTGTATTTAGACTTTGAAAAAGACGATGTGTCCATCCAAAAAATGGTTAAAAGACTTGTTACGCTTTTTTCACCTGAATTCAAGCGAGTGCTAGTTGACCCAGAACTTGACAATCCAGGTCCCAATGCAATTATTCTCGTAAACGGACAAGAAATTGGCTTATTAAATGGGGTTAAAACTAAAGTTAAAGATGGAGATGAAATCGTTCTAATCCCAGTTTCGCATGGCGGTTAAACTCTTTTTTAACAACGCATGCATGCAGATTGGCTGCTTTTTCATTTTTGAAAAACATTAAATCAAATCTTTTAATGTTTTTTCTTTAAAACCAAAATTTAGTAGTTGTTTCTTTACTTTGGCAATATTTCCTTCATTCTTTAATTTTATTATAAGTGATTTAATTGTCTCCATCACCTCCCAAGGGTAAACCACCCATGCATCAGCAGTCTCTGCATAGAAGTCTGGTTTGACAACAGACCAAGGTTTACAATGAAGGGTCGCCATTTTTACTCTGCTAGCTTCCCCCTTAAGTACTTGATCCCTTGCCAAAACCATTGAGTGCCCTGTGTCTGCTATATCATCAACAATTAAAATTTTCTTTCCCCTCAAGTCTATGTTTAAAGGATATATTATTTCTGGTCTCTTCTTCGTTTTCGTCACAGATGTATAATATTCAATCCCCAAACTCGCCAGCACTTTTATTCCTATAAAATCACAAAGTACTCTAGCAGGAGGGAAGCCACCACGACTAATCGCTACAACTATTTCAGGTCTATAGTTAGCTTTTACAACCTTATTTGCTACAACCTTGCAGAGTCTTTGGAAATCATCCCATGTAATGTGAAGAAACTTCAAATAAACCTTCTCACTAGCTATTTTATAGGAACTACTTTCAATATATAAATCTCAATGGGTTTCAATAAAAGTTGGTGGAATATCATTGAATACATCCGTTTTTGGATCGCTTCCTTCGGGAGATAACTCGCGGATGAATCCAATCAGAGAAATAGTGGAATTCAATAGATATGTTGTAATAGCTGGTTTTAAAAACGTCAAAATTACTGATAGAGACAATTTGATTAGCACTATTCAAGGGAGTGTAAAAAACGCTTGCCTTCAGTTTTTTAATGCAGCATCAATAGCTGGTTGGGAGCACTTGTTTTTTGCTGCCTTAAATGCGTTAAAAGCCTTCGACAGTAATATTAACATATCAAAAAGTTTAGCTATTGAAACGCTTCTTTTTGCTTCCGCTCAAAGGCAAATCAAAAAAGCTGTGAAACTGCTTGGAATCAACTCAGAGTCCTCACAAGTCGTTGTTCTCGTAATAACTAACACCCAAAAAAAAATAGAAGAAGTTTTAGAAACCGTTTCTGAGCTGATATCTGGTGAACGTGATGACAGCGTCATTGAATTGACTAATGAAAAGGTTGAGGCCATAAAAAGATTGTTTGGAATATCTGAAATAGAGTTTGGGTCAAAGGTAAAAAATTGGAGTAGCAAAAGAAAAGCTTTAGTCGATTTAGTAATTGAACACATAGCTCTGTTAGTAACCCAACGATAGGGTTGTATCCTATATACAATCACAATACAAGTTTTTTTGAGAATAACAAATATTTTCCATTCAGATCCAAACACAAACGGCTCTTTTTTTCAGTGGAGAACCTTAACGATCTCTTTTAGGCCTATCGATCCTTTACGTAGAATTTTAGGTTTTTTCACTGTTAAATCAACAATAGTTGAAGGTTTACCGAAGAGGGTAGGCCCCCCATCTAAGATTATGTCTACCTCTTTCCCCAACTTTTCTGTTATCTCACTAACATTCCTTGCGGGTTTTTCCCCAGTTTTATTAGCGCTTGTTCCTACAAGAAGTCCACCTGAAAGCCGAATAAGCTGTATCGCAATATCAAGCTGTGGTATCCTCACACCTACAGTATCCAATTTACACGTCACAACATCTGGTAGGGTAGATTTTTTGGGAAGGATAAGTGTGAGCGGTCCTGGCCAAAACTTCATTGCAACTTTAAAAGCGTTTTCATGTAAATGAACTATCTTTTTGACACTATCTATATCTGATGCTAGTACCGGTAACGGCTTTTTCCTTTCACCCTTTACCGCGAAAATTCGCTTAACAGCTTCAACATTAAATGGATCACATCCCAGCCCATATACTGTATCTGTTGGGAATATTACTAAACTCCCTTTTTTTACCATTTGTGAAGTTTCTAGAATGTTCTTTGCAGTCGCCTTCAAAACCCTCATTTTTCCCATGTAAGAAATAGAAAGAGGAAATATTAAGTTCTTTATCAAAAACTAAGAAAAAACGCAATTCTTTATCAGCTAATTTTATCTTCAAATTAAAAAATTCTTTTTCTTTTTAAGAAGTGAATAACTATGAGATCAAACTTATTATATATCTCTGTGATATGAGCGTAGATAACAATGATTCGAGTTGCGGTGCTTGACGAAAATCGATGTAGACCGAAGCGATGCAGTAGGATATGTTATCGTTTCTGTCCTCAAGTGAGAAGCAGAGTAGAAGCCATTAGATTCGAGAATGAGACTCCCATTGTGGTAGAAGCTCTCTGCGTGGGGTGTGGGATCTGTATTAAAAAGTGTCCTTTTAACGCTCTCTCCATCGTCAATCTTCCAGACGAGCTTAAGGAGGAATGTAGTCATCGATTTGGTCCAAACACTTTCAAACTTTTCCGTCTCCCTACACCATCCTCAGGCATAGTTTTAGGTCTCTTGGGTCAGAACGGAACAGGTAAAACCACTGTCCTTAACATACTTTCTGGAGAAATTAAACCAAATCTTGGAAATTTCAAGAATCCACCTAATTGGTCCCTCCTTACCCGACATTACCGAGGATCAACACTTCAGGGATATTTTCAAAGGTTGAGTACCAAAAAACTTAGAGTGGTGCATAAACCACAATTTATTAACAAAATTTCTCGTCAGGTATCTGGAAAAGTTGGAGAACTTCTCAAAGAAATTGATGAACGTGGTAAATTAAGCTCCATCGCAGATCAGCTTCAACTTTACACAATTTGGGACCGATCCCTCAACATTTTGAGTGGGGGTGAACTTCAGAGAGTTGCCATTGCTGCAACAATTTGTCGTGAGGCAGATGTTTACCTCTTTGATGAACCATCAAGCTTCTTAGATGTAAAACAGAGGCTTCAAGCAGCTAGAGCCATACGAAGTCTCAAAAAAGACGAAAAAACCGTAATTTTGGCAGAGCATGACCTCGCCATACTAGATTATTTATCTGACCAGATTTGCGTTTTTTATGGGATACCAGGAGTTTATGGCATCGTATCTCACGTCCATGGAGTAAGAGTGGGAATAAATATCTACTTGCAAGGTTTCATCCCTGATGAAAACATTCGTTTCAGAAAGGAGCCAATTATCTTTCATGAGAAACCTCCCTTGGTAGTATTGGCAGCTAGCGAAAAGTTGTTAACTTGGTATGAAATGAAAAAATCATATGGGGAATTTAAGTTAACTGTAAATCCTGGAGAAGCAAAGCAAGGTGAAGTTGTTGGTATATTGGGATCCAACGGTGTAGGAAAAACGACTTTTATAAAGCTTCTCGCTGGAATTGAAAAACCTGACAAAGGAATAACTCATCCGTTGCCTGAACTAACTGTAAGTTACAAACCCCAATACATATCCGCAGAATATAAAGGAACAGTTGAAGAATTATTAAAAGACATTGCCAAAGACGATTATACATCCAGTTGGCATCAACGAGAGATTCTGCAGCCTTTAAATGTGGACCCTATCTTAGACCATGAGGTGACTAAACTAAGTGGGGGCGAGCTCCAGAGAGTAGCTATTGCTGCTTGTCTTTCTCGAAAAGCCAATCTGTACCTTCTCGATGAGCCTAGTGCTTACCTTGGTGTTGAAGAGAGATTATCGATGGGTCGGGCTATTCGATGGATAGTAGATACCAGAGATGCGACAGCTTTTGTAGTGGAACACGATGTCGTAGCACAGGACTTTATTGCGGATCGTCTCATGATCTTTACCGGAGAACCAGGAATTCACGGTGTAGTTAACCCTCCTACAAATCTTCGGGATGGTATGAACTCCTTTCTCAAGGAGATGGAGACCACCTTCCGTAGGGATCCAGTTACAAAAAGGCCTAGGGTGAATAAAGAGGGATCCAAACTCGACAGACATCAAAAGAATATCGGAGAATATTATTACGTAGCGTAAGTAAATCTTTATGTAACCTTATGAAAGTCATGGGTGGTCGGTATGACTGAGTGGCATGAAGTACAAAAAAGGATTCTTAAAGAAAAAAATCTTGTAAACGATAAGTTTAGTAATAGACATTCCAAATTTTATTACATTCTTCCTGTTCCTAGAGAAAAAATTAAACGCGTCATAGTTTCACCAGTATCTCATATCGGAAACCTATGTAACGCTATCGATTTTTTAGTGCCAATGAATACAGAAGTGTATTCTGCAGCTGACGGAATAGTAACTTCACTTAAAGACGACTCCAATGTTGGTGGAACTGACCCAAAATATTGGTACGAAGGAAATTATATCGTAATAAAGCATAACGGCGAGTCAACGGGATATGAACATTTCAAATATAAGGGAATTGTCGTAGAAGTAGCTGATGTTATACAACAAGGTCAATTAATTGGTTACAGTGGTAACACTGGTTATTCTAGGGGCCCTCATCTACATTTTGAAGTAATGGAATTTTTTGGACCAGGTGACGAAGACTATATTACACTCAAAGCAAGGTTTAAAGACTTTCATGATGCATATGAAACAAAATAGGACTAT
>JAGLRI010000104.1 GCA_023136395.1 Candidatus Bathyarchaeota archaeon
TGTAAAAACGTATGCTCAACAGCACATACAATGGGAGCATCGGTAAAGCAAAAAGGATTTCCATCAAGGCAATTCCTGGCATTGTGATGTTGTATCGTGTTTTCACTAGTTCTCTCATGTATGCTCCTATTCTGAGATAGTCTACTTTTCCTTCGGGAGTGATGTATTGGAGCGGAGGATTCTTATATAGCTCGATGAACTCCCAGGGATTCATTTTGGATGATCCTATGAGACCAGAAATGATGACTATAACACCCAGTAACATCAGAGTCATTAATATTTTGGAGCGGGATATTCCATGTTTTAAAGCCCAACGTACGCCCAAGAGGATAAAAGAAAGCAGTAGTGGAATGAAGCAAAACATGGCAAAGAGAATGTGTAACTCTATGAATGCCTCCGTGAATATACCCACCCCAGTTACTCCAAAGCCTGCAAAGAGAAAGCCGATGGCGCTAACCAAACCGTAGCGGCTTCTTTGCTCCGCTCTGACAACAGCAATCGCGAATAATGACAGAAGTATTCCAGTCAGGATAAGTCCCCCGTTGAAAATGGGTGCGACGGGGGATACACCTAAGTCACTGAGGGCGTTATCGGTCCAGCTGAACCAGGGCGAGAGAGCTATCGAGATACCTATGACGACAAAAGCACAAATTGGTGCCGTAGCCCCAAACCACGCAGCAACACGGGAGTCAAAGATCCTCTTTATATCAACCACCATAATCCCAATAACCAGTACTAGTGTGCTAAATAATGTTATTATTACAAGAAGAATTTCCTGAAAGTATTACATTCTAGTCTTTTCATGATCCGTAAAAGAAGTCTTAAATTTATTTGAAATCCATAACAATTTTTTGGATAACCCCTTCAGAAACAATTTATATTGCTACGAACTCTATCGGTATTACCGAGAATAAAGGGTATAGTGGGGTGTAAGATAACAAGTTCCCACCTAGGCTCTTGGCATCGCATCCCTATATCCTTTATCTTTCCCTCTTTTCATTTCGTCTCATGTTTTTCTAGCTAGCTAGCTGAACGTCTCTCCTTTATTAATCGTTTTTCTTTATTGTGGATGTTACACCATTGACCTGTAAACTGTTTTCTTGATTAGTTTTGAGGTTTTTGTAGGTGGCTTGATAAATGGGTATGAACACGAGAGTATACTCCGAAACCTCAAACAGTTCTTTTGTTATTCGTTCTGCGTCGTCGGGTCTACTAACGACTCTCGAGCGGAAGACCTCGATGGCTTTTTTGGGTGAAGCCTCGCTTCTCCAAACTCTGTCCTCGGCTTCGGTTAACACCTTTTCTGGTTCAGCTTCAGCTGGAGCTGTGGTTAACTCTTCAACTTTGACTATTTGACCCTTCCTGTTTAGGGCGAGATAAGCGGAGTTCTCTTTTATTATTCTCTGCTCTACTTCAAGTTCAACCTCTTTCCCCTTTCTGCGAAGTTTAGTTAATGTGGAGGGAGTCTTTGGTTTTAAGACCTGATTAAAGATTACAATCTCCGAGACGTCTTCTTCAACTTCCAATTTATGAATGTGTTTTCTATAGTAATCAATGAAGTACCGTCCATTTATGATGAAGTAGGGATCATAAAATTTTTCAAGCGTCTCAAATTTAATATCCTCCGATTTCGGTTTTAGAAACCCCATCTTTGTGAAGAGTTTCACCTTCTCTCTCTCGCCAACAAGTTTTACCGTTGATGGGTCAACAAGAGTTTTATATACAATTGTCTTCATTTCTGGTATCTTTTCTTCGATAAGCTCCTTCTCTTCCTTTATTCTATCCTTATCTTCTGATGTTGGGGTTCCACAATCGGGACAATATTTTTCATTACTCCCCAATTCAGCGCCACATTTTATGCAATAAGGCATATCATTCCTCACTAAAGATAAAAATTATTCTTTTAATAAATAATGCGATTTATTAATCTCAAGGAAGCAAGAAGGAAGTTTATAAGCTATTTGGTAAGAGTTTAGAGCGATGTGTGCGCACATGAACATGTATTCATGCTTTTTAACCCGTTTCCTACTTATTTTTGATGTGGAGTGAAGTGAGTATGCGTCCTAATGATTTGGATAGGAAGAACGTCATTTCAAAGGAAGGAAGACAATTAGGAATCGTGATAGATATTGAAATAGACTCTTCTACGTGGAAAGTGACCCATTTGATAATTGGTTTAGCGGATAAGATGTTACAACCCTTCGGATTAACAATTGAGAAAAAACCCGGTGTTAAATACGTAGAAATTTTTCTCCCAACAGAAACGGTTGAGATTTTTTACGATTTTGTCATCCTTAACAAAACAATAGATGAGTTGAAAGAGATTATTGGGAGACCGAATATCCAGAAAAAATGATGTAACAATAACGCGCATAAAAGAGAGGATTAGAAACTTGTTGATTGAAATACTAGATTTTAATAAAAGTAATAAGGGGATTTAGAATAGAAACAGATTAAAACTTTTGTTCGTTAAAGTGTATACTGGTAACAATTGGGGAGGTGATAATTGCTATGTTTAAGAAATTAAAGAAAAAGACGGAGGAAGCTGCTAAAAAATCTGTGGAAGTGGGAAAGAAGGTTGGGAAGAAAAGCGTCGAGGTAGGTACGGATGTTGGTAAAAAGGGTGTTACGTTAGGAAAGAAGGGTGTTAAAAAAACGAAAGAGGCAATTGAAGAAGCATAAGATAATTACACCCCATTTGTGCGTGCATGCATTCACTCGTTAAGATTTGGAGTAATATGTTAGTTTAGAGATGTCATACAATTATACAAGAGAAAATCCCAAGATTGTTGGTGTCGTTGCAAAACAGAATATCACAAATATAATTACTATTGTTATTCCGATGATTGAGCACATTTTAGCGATTTTATTGTATCTATTTTTACCCTCTTTTTTTATTGAATTTTGTGCAAGTCCTAACGTAATTAATGTTACCGGCATAAAAATTATTGAAATCAACGCAATTATGGATAACTTGTATGCGAGTTTGGATTCTTTCAATGCCTCATGATTAATTTCGGATTCTTCAATTATGTCAATCCATTCAGCATTGTAGAACGCACCATCAACATCCAATTGACTCTTTTGCCACCATTTTTTGGATTGACTGCTTGAGTCTCTTCTGGTTGGAATTAGGTTTAGGGCAATTGTGCCAATACACCACTCAAGGGAACCAATATACTTGATTTTTTCCCATAACCGCATTTTCACATGGTACACCAGTAATGTCACTCCGATTGTAACGAAGGTTAGACCCCAACTTAGACGAGTGTTTGGTACACCAATAAAAAGCAAAGATAGCATGAAAAACGTGAAGGAGTATATCCATTGATCCGCGTAGTTAGTGAATGCGATAAATCCGAATCTTCTAATAAATTTAGTTTTTTCCGCAAACGTCTTTGATATGCCTCTGAATTCTACTAATCTAAATATTGCTACGATTAACATTAACGCGAAACCATTCAAACTGAAAAACTGCCACAACCATGCAAGAGGGGGCACTGTAACCCTTGGCATGTCAGGTGCCCAATGACGATGAAATGAAATGAAGCGGAATAATTCAATGGCTTTCATGAGTCCTCGGGTGTCCACCACCCAAAAAATCACCCAAACTACACCTATTGAACCAATTATGAACATAATTAATCCTGCCGAGAGAGCTTTTTTTGGAAAATTGTGTGGAATTCTCTTTCTTGGTTGAGAAAGAATAATCCCGATGATGCTTCCAATGAATGAAACCGCCAAATATGGGAATAAAGGTTCCATTGGAGCGGCTAATGCGGCTAGAAATGGACTTCTTAATACTTCCCCGAAACTTGCTTTTCCAACAATGGGCTGCGCCATTTGATTGAAAGTGTTTGAATCATAGGATCCGAAGGGGTAGCCTGGAACGAGGTTAAAAACAAGGTTCCATACGGGTTGGGTTAACGCGATGACGATTACACTTAGAATGATGTATGCTTTAATTTGATGTTTGGTGTCTCTCCATCTTTCATTCCTGGATAATATTCCCTGAATGATTCCATTCAAGATAACGCACCATGCGATTGTGTGAATGGTTTCAAAGTGATTCCAACGATAGAGCATTACTTCGGGATTGACGGATGCTGGATTATTCATGTGTTTAATGATTTGTCCAAAATAACCCCACTGTCCTATTGTTGATTCCGTAAGCATAGCAAAAAATAATAAAATACTTCCACCAACAATTTGTCTCACCACTAACTCCTTCACAGAGTTTCCTCTTTGTAACCGTTTTTGCATACTCACCATGTTTCCAACGGCTGAGATCATCAAGAAGAAACCCGCAAGACCCCCCAAATAAGGTAAAATTATGACGGCTACAATGTTCATCAAGGAAACGTTGTTGACGTTGTTTATCAACGCGTCAATGTTTAAGATGTCATTCACCATGTGCAAAAAAATCATGGTAAATATTGCCACACCACGTAAAAAATCGAGACTAACGTATCTCCTCATTTTTAATCGAGTTCCCTCTCATTCATATTAAATAACGTCTCAGATATTTTTGGCTTCACTTTTTTTTTATGAGATTTTCTCTTATCTTCCGAGCAGGCACCCTCAAGTATATATGTTCAAAATCTATGTTAAAACGGGTTTATGATGAGTGCTGTTCAAGCAGAAGAATTAACCAAAAAATTCGGAGATTTCACAGCAGTTGATCACATTTCCTTTAGTGTCAAGGAGGGAGAAGTTTTTGGTTTTCTTGGACCAAATGGTGCAGGAAAAACTACAACAATAAAGGCAATGCTTGGTTTAATTCATGTTAATTCAGGTATAATTAAGATTGACGGATTTGACATTAAAGCAAGAGGGACAGAAGCTAAAAAAAATGTCGGATATCTCCCTGAAAAGGTAGCATTCTATGATAATCTTACTGCTCTGCAAAACATGTATTTTTATGCCGAAATGAAAAATGCTTCAAAAGAAG
>JAGLRI010000105.1 GCA_023136395.1 Candidatus Bathyarchaeota archaeon
ACGCTAATAGATTAGTTTCTCCAGGTCCTTCTTCAACATCTAGATTTCCATAATGTATGCATATGCATATTGAGTGTGAAAGCACGTTAGGATACTAAGTTTACTCGTCTCGTTCAAACAGCAAGTAATGGTTAACAAGGGTTGTTTGACCAGAGGCTTGATAAGTGTGGAAACGCCAGCCGTTCTTTTGCCATTCCTCGATGGTTTTTCCAACATTGTTGTGGTGACCAATTTGCACACATCTCCATATTTTCAAGTCACATTCACCTCCTTCGTTCGTATTATGTTCGGGTTCGGTTTATTATAAAGTAGTAATATATCTGCTTCTTCTGCTTCCTGCATACATGCAGAACTCATAGGAAAGAAATAATTAAATAGGTTTTTTCTATAGATTAACATTGATTAGATATGACTCAAGAAAGATTGTGGGAAGAAATTTCAGAATGATCTAAACGAAAATATCTTATCACATATCTTATGACACCAAAGTAGCATCCGTGCGTACATTTCACTGAAAACTCGGATGGTTTTATTCCTTAAAGCGAAAGGTGGCATAGGGAATAAAGAATTTTCTAAACAATACTTCAGCTTCAAAAGTTGATGTAAACATCGAGTAGTTTACAGTAATCACCGCATCTCTCTGTTTTTCTATTTAGAGTATTCCGCGCATACACACATTCTCAAAGATGGATTTATTAACTATAACGACGTTATTCATTAAGGGATAAAATTGCGACCGCCATGCGAACTTGTCGTACGGGATGTCTTGCCTACATTCCGATCACTAGTAGCAAAGGAACTTATCGAGAAGTACCATTTCTCTCAGGTTAACGCAGCCAAGAAGCTAGGAACAACGCAAGCCGCCATTAGTCATTACATCTACTCCAAGCGAGGAGACAAGAGTAAGAAACAGTTGGAGAATGTGTCCAAAATTCAGTCTGTCGCAAGCGAGATGGCTCAAAGCATAGCTAACGAAGAGCTTTCCGTTACAGATGCCATGTTGAATTTTTGTAAACTGTGTACACTTCTACGAGATCAAAACATCATTTGTAACCCCCACAAAGGCTTAGCTAGCTAACTCCCTCCCAGAAGCCTGCGACATTTGTCCAAAAATATCACAAACGTAAAGAATGAGATTAATAATGCAGACACGCAAATCTGCAAGACCCAATTCAGTGGGACTAGGATAAGGGAGATACTAAATAATAAAGAGAGTCTTCCCACAGACTTGGTGAGATAAGAGGTTACCCTAAATGCTCTCATGCATGCGTAAATTCGAATGTTTTTTAGGATAAAACACGATAGAGATGAACGCTAATTAGTCAAAAATTAATCAGTTACTGAATTCTGAAAAAGGATGTTATGATGGAATAAGGATTTAAATGGTTCATTCCTTTCATTTCGTCAATTACGTCACATACTTTACTCGACCACGCTGAATACTCCTCAGGCTGGGGAAATTCTTCATAAATCTCTCTGAGTCTCTTCATATGCTCTGAAGTTTGAATGAGTGACTTCATGAAGGGATCACTTTCTTTTCCTTTAAGCCATAAATCCTTGTTCTTTGCTAAATCCTCGGATAGAGTTGTTCTTGAGAAAATTTGTTTTCCACTAATTAGCTTATTTTCCATGCCGTAATTGAGGTCTTCATCTTTACATTTTTGTAGAAGTATTTTAAAAACTTCTAATCCGGCATATCTAATTCCATATTTTAGCATGTATTTAGTATTATAAAACCAAAGATTGCTTCGACTGACGTCTCCTGTATCCATCGCTCTACAAGCGACTTGGGCTGCTAATTTTCCAGCACTCATTGAGGGGCCGATCCCGCTACCGTGAGCGGGGTTTGTTTGACAAGCAGAATCTCCCACAAAGAGTATTCCATTTCCAACTAGGTTAATGGGTCTCCTGATGGAAACCAATCCTGCTCCTCCTTCGATTTTCTTTGAGTTCTGGAATAAGGGTTGTGAGAGAACGTGTTTGTAAAGTCTTTTTCTCGGGTTGGGAAAATTCTGAACCATCTGAACCCCCAAACCGACATTGACTTCATTGTTTTTCTTCGGGAAAATCCAGTAGTATCCCCCAGGTGCAATTTTTCGACTTAAGTAAATTTTTAGATATTCTGGATCATCGATTTGATGTGAAACTTCTCGGCTCTCTCGATAACAAGCTGCGATATCATCGTGATCAATTTTCCGTTCTATCTGCCAGCCAGTTGGCATCTTTCGTCGCAACACAGCCGCCATTCCACTTGCATCGATTACGGTCTCACCAAATACTTCGGATTGATTGTTTTTTACTAAGTCTTTTACCTTCACGCCTACCGTGAAATCATTCTTGAAAATGGGGTCCAGCACAAGCCTTTGATCTAAAAGTTCAACTCCTGCATCTAAGGCTTCAGTCAGAAGCCTTTGTCCGAATTCCAACCTATTTATCATAAAGCCGGTTAATCCCTTCTCCTTTATTCGAAAAACGGTCTTCATATCCGGTGAGAAAACATCTATACCAGTTACTAGGCTGTTTAACTCATCTCCTTTTGGGCGCGAAATACCTACATTGTCGAAATGGTGTTTTCCTACAGCCTCTCCACAAACTTTACTTCCGATTTTAGATTTAATTTTTCGGTCGATGATGCAAACCTTGTACCCGAGTTCCGCAGCTGTCTTGCCTGCTATGCTTCCACCGGTTCCCCCACCAACAACAATTAGATCGTATTTCTCCACGATAAAACCATCCTTCACTAGTTACATTGTCTAATGTTAAATCTTGTATTTAAAAATTAGAGATAAAATCTTAGTAATGTTAATAACTACAAAAGTTCTATCACATAAAGACCCTTCTTTCTGAATATGCAATCGGTGGGAGACGCTGTTTTATACAGATCGTGATTTTTGCATACCTGTTTTTACGTGGATTTTTTACTCATAGCGGTTCTATGGTAAGCATGTTTTAAGCCTTCGTTAAAAAATAAAGAGCTTCTTAGACTTGTCACTGTGAAGCCAAGTCTTAAGCTTCTGCAAACTTGTTATTTTTTCAACACGCGGATCATTGAACGCCATGCATGCATAAAGTTAGCTAGCTGTGTGTAGAGTGTGTGTAGACCATGTGTTTGAGCCCTCACATCATACAGTCAAAATGCATGTATGCCCTACAAAATACGCCTCTACATACGCCGAAAACGAATCGAAAACACAAAATAGCATATAATAAAAAGGTCTCAACACACATTTTGTATGTTGATAGCATACGCAAGCTGAATCATCATGCATACATAGTAAAATATTTGGATTATAATCTATTGCCTCGATTGTATTGGTAGCTAGCTTAAAATCTACAAGGAAATCCGAATAGCCATAAAGGAATACTATGAAGGCAAACTTGAACATAGTCTATTTCAAGAATTAACAACACTCAAACCTCACGATGCAGATAAGATCCATTGCAATCTTTTATGGGAAGCAAAAGTACCCTTGGAAGTGGTAGCGGGGCAATACATTGGAAGAGGAGAAGGGATCGGCTTAATGGGTCGAGAGGATGGTTAGACATCAACACGATCAAGAAACATTACCTTAGCTTAACTCAACGTTCTGAACGGTTCCAAGCCCTCATGCAACAGGTCGTTAATTACGCCACAAAATTTAATGGTTTTTAGCTAGCTAGCTAGTAAGCAGCTATGCATGCATTTTTTAAAAAAAGCACTTAATGAACCTTAAAAGATCTTCCATTATAACCAAGAACTTTATTAACTGTTTTAAACGATTAATTCTTCATGTCAGATAAAATTCATTGTGCTCACATTCTTATAAAAACCGAAAAAGAGGCAAAAACAGTTTTAGAAATGTTGAAGAAAGGAGAAAAATTTGCAAACCTTGCTAAGGAAGTCTCTCTCTGTCCATCAAAGAAACGTGGAGGAGATCTAGGAACTTTCTCTAGAGGAAAGATGGTTAAAGAATTTGAGAAAGCCGCCTTTGCTCTTCAGAAGGGACAAATCTCTCCCATTACAAAAACCAAATTTGGATACCACATTATCAAGAGATTGGAATAGTCGATCGGGTTTTTCGTTTTTTTTCTCAACCACACCGCACTAAAAGAGACGGTGAAGTCGAAATGCGAGGGAGAATTTAAAAAATCTAAAAAGTTAGAATTCTTTTTATCTGGTATTAATTTAGTAAAGATTATTTTTTTCTCCCTGGCGGTTCATGATGAACAAGAAAGATTATCCGTATGGAATATGTGGCGTTTATTGTGGTCAATGTCCAAGTGGAAATGGAAGAATTAAGATAATTGCTGGAGAGTTGAAGAGACTTGTTGATACAAGTCGTTATGAATGGGTTGAAGACGTTGTTAAATCATTCAGCTTCAGAGAATTCAGGAAAGGGTTAGAATGGTTTACTAATGCGCAATGTCCCGGATGCTTGAATGGTGGTGGTGCACCGTGTGAAAACAGAAAATGCGCTGCTAAGAAGAGTCTTGAAAGTTGTCTCCTTTGTAATGAGTATCTTACTTGCGACCATACTGAATATCATCGAGAATGGTATCCTTTCGTTGTCGATAATTATAAACGTGTTAAGCAAGTAGGTTTGCAGAAACATCTCGAAGAAGAAGAGAAAAGAGCTAAAGCAGGGGTAGATTTGATGGGTCACTTGGAAAGAAGATGTTGCAAAATTGTAAAACTGGAAGAATAAATAATTACAAACACTAATAATAGAAAAAAAATTCTATATTTGTTACATAAATTACTTATTAGAGGAAATGATAAAATGCCAAGTTGTGTTGTGCGATTTGGAATTAAATGAGGATAAGATTGCTATAGAGGAGAAGATCAAACTTCATAACGCAATCATGGTAATAGGTTTGGGTGGATGGGGAAACGCTGGAGAAGTCTCAACCTTTGTCGTAAAATATTTAGCAGACAAATTAGAAGCCAAAAAATTTGGTGAAATTCCTC
>JAGLRI010000106.1 GCA_023136395.1 Candidatus Bathyarchaeota archaeon
AAAGACAATACCCACTAGATGAGTCTTATAATCCCCTAGGTACCTGATGAGCCTACTCAAGGCGCCTCGTGCGTCCTTAGCCTTCTCGATTTGCGCGCCACCCATTCCAGGGGGCCCATGACCCATCATTCGTCGAGGCTGGGACTGTTGCTCCTCGCTACTTCCTCTATTGCCACGTTGTCCCTTTCCACTCACACCTCAACACCTCCATCACCTAACTGGCTATCATATATCTCGCGGTAGATGGGGCTCGTGTCTATGAGTTCATTATGGCTACCTTCTGCAACAATCCGACCGTTGTCCAAGACCAGAATCTTATCAGCCTTGAGAACAGTGCTGATTCGCTGCGCGATGATGAAGCTGGTGGTATCGTCCATCAAAGCATCAAGGGCGTTCTCTATCTCAGCCTCCATTTCAACGTCCACAGCGCTTGTGCTATCGTCAAGGATGAGTATTTTTGGCTTAACCAGCAGTGCGCGAGCTATGGCGAGGCGCTGCTTCTGTCCACCACTTAAGTTTACTCCACGTTGTCCAACCATGGTGTCGTACCCCATGGGAAACGACATGATGAATTCGTGGGCTTGAACGGTCTTGGCTGCCTTAATGACCTCTTCATCGGTTGCATCGGGATTTCCGTACCGTATGTTATCTCTGATGGTACCACTGAAAAGTATCGCATCCTGGAGGCTAATGCCGATGTGACTTCTGAGGTTGCTTATCTTTATGTCCCTAACATCGACACCATCGATGGTGACATACCCCTTTCTAGTATCGTAGAACCTAGGAATCAGGTTAATAAGGCTGGACTTGCCAGAACCTGTTTGTCCAAGTAAGGCCACTTTCTCACCAGGCTCTGCAGTAAAGCTGATATCAGATAGTACCGCGTCACCGCTGATATTCCTGTAGCTGAAGGATACGTTCTTGAACTCCACTCTTCCATGAATGGCGTCCAAAACTATAGCGTCAGGCTTGTCCTTGACTTCTGGCTCAGCGTCAAGTACTTCCATGATACGAGTCGATGATGCACTAGCTGCAGCTATCTGTCCAGCCATCATGGAGAGCATAAGCAAGGGAAACATCGTACGGAATAGATAGTTAGTGAAGGCTATGATCTGACCGACTGAAGTCGTACCTACAAAGACTTGGAGTCCACCATAGTAAATGATAGCAACGGTACCCAGGTTCATCACCGCAATGATTATGGGGAAGAAGATGCTGATGTACCGAGTCATCTTCAGGGAGACGTGGTAAAGCTCAGTGTTGGCTTTCTCGAACCTCTTGTTCTCATAGTCGCTCCTCACAAAAGCTTTGACCACCCGGATCCCTGAGAGATTCTCCTGAAGCACCTGATTCAAGTAGTCTAGATGCCCCTGTATTTGAGTGAAAATGGGCCTAACAATCCTTACGATGAAGAAAACCAGCACAAGGGTAATGGGCAATAAACCGAGGATGACTGTTGCTAAGCTGGGATTAGTGGCAAACATAATTCCAAAGCTACCTAAGAACATTAAAGGTGCCATAACGAACATCCGCAGACTCATTAAAACGATCATTTGAACCTGGTTCAAGTCGCTGGTTAGCCTCGTGAGGAGTTGCCCCGTGGTAAAGTCGTCCAGGTTTCCGAAACTGAATGTCTGTATCTTCTTGAAGACGGCCTCTCGAAGATCAGCCTCAAAGCTCCGAGACGTTTTGACGGAATAGAAAGTATTAGCAATAGACAAAGCAGCGCTTAGAATACTTGCACCAATCATGAGCAAGCTGGTCCTGAGGATCGTGTCAATGTCCTGTTTAGCGACGCCTTGGTCTATGATAACCTGCACTAGACGGGGTATGGAGAGGTCTGTGACCACTACAAAGCTGAGAAATATCATAGCAAGTATAGCTTCTTTCTTGTAAGGCGAGATGAAGCTAAAGACTCGCCTTAAATCGCTCATAATCCTAAGAATCAGTCTCCTTGATCATTTTTTCTTTCTTGTTTAACGCAGTTTCCCTGCGCATGTGCATATATACCTTTCTGTAATAACAAATAATTCATACTAGGAAGTTCAATAATTAGGTTCATTTGTCTGTACTGAGTAGAATTCTATTCATGTATGCCTTTTTCTTTTTAAGGAGTAGTTTTTCCAAAAAAAATTGGTGGAATTTTGTCTATTTTTTACATAATTTTTCGATTTTCTCATAGTATTTATCAGCGTAAAACTCGAAAACTTCGTTAAAGTTTTTTCCTTTTCTATATACTCGAAGGCTTAATTGGATCAGTCCAAAGATGTCTTTTGGGGAGAGGTAATTCACTCTGAATGATTTTAGAGCGCGTTTTATAATTTGGGTTGGTCCGCCATTCTCGTAGATTCTCCAGAGAGTTTTGGAGTGGATTTCTTCCATTTTTTTTGGAGACATATACTTGGGCTTATACACACAGTGCAACATGTCGTATAATTTCCAGTCGTATGTTAGAATTCTGTTTTCTCGCTGCAGGTTCTGGAAAAGGGGAGTCCCTGGTAGCGGTGTTAATATGGTTAAGGCAACAGCGTCGTACGGTATTGAAAGTAGAAAATCAACAGATTTTTGGATGTACGCCTCCGTGTCATATTCGTTTCCAGAACCTATTATAAAGGTCCAGCCTACATGGATGTTTGTATCCATTAGTTTCGTAGCTACTTTTCGCGTTTGCTCTAATGTCATTTTCTTATTGTATCTGTCCAGGATTTCTTGAACTCCACTTTCTAATCCGAAGTTCATGCTTTTCCAGCCTGCTTCAACCATAAGATCTACAAGTCGCGGGTTCTTCGCCAATACGTCGATGCGACCAGGTGAATCGTAGCTTACGTCATCCAGTCCGTATTCTATTATGGCTTTGCATATGTTTTCTATTCGTTTGGGGTTAACTAGGAAATTGTCGGATTGGATGTAAATTCTTTTGTAACCTAACTTTTCCTTCATGTAAATTAATTCTGCTATGAAGTGTTCAATTTTTCTTGGTCGCCACGTTCCACCATAAAAGCTTCTGATACAACAGAATGTACAAGCATGGGGACATCCTCGGCTTTCATTAATTAAGGCAAAAGGCACGTCAACTTTCTCTCTAGCTGGAAAAGGAAGTGAATCGACATCTACAAGCTCCCCAGTTTTATTATGCACTATTTCTTTTCCTTTCTTAAAGGAGAGATTTCTTACATGTGAAATCTTTTCTTTTCCTTCGAGGGCAGTAATGAGTTGAAGAATAGCGTTTTCTCCTTCTCCCCTTATAACAAAGTCTGTTTGAGTGTCCCTTAACACCTCCTCTGCACAGAAAGTGGGGTGATAACCACCGAGAACTATGTTGGTTTTAGGTTCTTCCCTTTTTACGGTTTTAATAAGTTCTTTAGTATATGGATAATCTGGCGTCATTACTGAGAAACCCACGATCTCAGGCGAAGCCTTTTCCACTAAGCGTTCAATATTACCCTTCGTAGCGAACTCCACACTCACATCGTGTCCCGCCCTGTTTAACACAGCTGCTATGTAAAGGAGTCCCATACCCACCCTCCGAGGGTCAGCGCTTATTAAGGAAAGACCTGGGGAGAAAACCTGTGGTTGGAGAAGTATAATCCGCATACTTGCTCAAGTACCTACTAATTGTCTATTGACTCATAATCAGTTCTTTAGATAGATAAAGATAACACATCAGAATTTGAGGGGCTCAACCTCTCTCTCCATGCGCACACATTTCGCCCTGCTTGTCGAAATGGAAGTCCTATAGCGAAATAAAAACGAAGTCTGGAGGTCTTATCCACATCCTTCTTTTCCTTTTTTCTCGGATTCTGCAGAGGCGTTCCCGGTATGCTTGTATCTAGTTCATTAAGAATGCATGCATACGGATCCATATTTGAACATTAACATAAATAATTATACGATGTCAGTTGAAGAAATTTTAACATTAAAAAAGGAGAAAAAAAATTGCGAAATGAAGGTCGTTTTGTAGTAGATACACATATTCATGCAACGACATTATATAAAAGAATAGCAAAACCGAACATAGAAAGACACAAATATATTTTTGAGCCTTACGACAACTCTGCTCTTTGCCTCTACGATATGGATCGATACGGCGTAGATATGGGTATTCTTTTACCAAGTTGGCCCGGCACGCTTAACGAGATGCAAGCTGAGCTAGTGGATAAGTATCCGGATAAGTTACGAGCATGCTGTGCCGACCAGACATTAAGACTCAAGTGCGCCAAAGGTGAAGCAGAATGGACTATAGAAGCAGCTCTCGAAGAGGTTGAAGTAGCATTAAAAACCGGTAAATTTGTAGGTGTCGGTGAATTTCTACCAGAGGATATGAAAAAGAAAAAGATATATTCTTTGAGGGAACGCTTAGATGAGTTCCGTAAAATCTGCGATCTTATGGCGAAGTACGATGTTGCCGTATACACTAGGACCGATCACTGTCGAATTGCCGATGAATATCCTGACGTACCAATGATAATCATGCACGGCGGATATTCAAGCAGTGGATATAGAGAAGGACCAGATCTTATTCGAAGATCAAGCGGGATGGCGCAGAATGCAAACGTTTATCTTGAGACAGGATGTTGGCCAGCAGAATACTATGAAATCCCGCTGAAGGATCCAAACGTTGGGGCAACCCAACTCATGTGGAGTGGATGTGACCAAGGTAACTGCCCCCAATATAATTTAGCCCGATTAGGAACAAAGTACCTAGCTCCAAGTGGAACAACGGGCGTCCGAAGGAAATTCACTTTTACACCTAGATACCAAACTGATTGGTATGGCTGGTCCCTCTTCCAAGTACATAATGTGAGACACATGAATCTTGCGACTCAAGATGAACTCAACCTCATTCTAGGAGGAAACGCAGCTAA
>JAGLRI010000107.1 GCA_023136395.1 Candidatus Bathyarchaeota archaeon
TTAGTGTATTCACCTTATTGCCCCAACATCCCTTAAAGAAATGAGGGAAAATACAGGTTCAAAACAGGTTTTCAAATCGCTTTAGATCCACTATTTTATACACCATGTTGTATGCAATGGCAATTTAAGTTTAATTTGAGCCCTTAAAAAACTAAAAACTACTACTGAAAATTAAATTGACTTCCGTGCTCATCTCAGAGAGTTATCTGGAAGAACTCACTTATCTGGTGAGGATAGACAAATACCCAATCAGGAGCGTGGCCATCCATGTGCACACAGGCACACGCTCGCCTAGAATTTATGATAAAGGAATTCGTAAGATCTCATAGAAGATGTAGAGGCTAGATGAAACCGAATTTCATGAATAAAAAGAGAAACAGCGAGTGACAGCGGCCATTTCTTTTATTAACATCTTTTTTTGGCAGAAGCCTTCATGAAACACTCCATAGCCCTTCCTTAAAACCTTTAGACAGAGAAGTGTAGTCTTCAAATAATTATGCTAACCTTTTTGTTCAGACGCCTCTCTTCTATTCTATAAACCTATGGCCATGAACTTAGTGTCATCTAAAAACGCGGCCGTGTTGTATATTCGCCTCCCGTCAATGATGCAGGGTTTTTTCATGTGCTTAATGAAGTCCCCAGGTTTGAGCTTCCTAAATACGTCCCATTCTGTTATTATGATGCAGCAGTCGGCTCCTTTAATGCATTTTATTGCCGAGCTTGCGTATTCAATTTTTACACCGAATATTTTCTTGGCGTTGTCCATTGCTTTTGGATCATAGGCAATGATCTTTGCTTCCTTTTTGAGTAAGAAATTCACTATTTTTAATGATGGGGCATTACGTAAATCATCGGTATTGGGTTTAAAGGAAAGACCGAGGATGGCAATTCTTTTATTCTTTAAGTTTCCAATGAGTTTTTCAGCTAAATCGACGGCTTTGAATGGTTGGGCTTCATTCACCTTTGTGACGGCTTCGACGAGTTCAGGCATATAACCTAAACTCTTGGAGAAAGCTATCAACGCTTTAGTGTCTTTAGGGAAACATGAGCCTCCGTAACCAAGCCCTGCGTTGAGGAAGAAAGGGGAAACGCGATTATCTAACCCTATGCTCTTTGCTACTACTTTTACGTCGGCTCCACGTAGACGTTCACAAATGTTTGCAATCGTGTTTATGAAGCTAATCTTCGTAGCTAGGAAGGCATTGTTGGCATACTTGATTAGTTCCGAGTTAGTTAGGTTTGTTCTAATTATCGGGGGCATAGATTCACCATAGAAGTCTTTGTAGAACTTTTCAAGTGATTCACCAGACCTCTTGTCGTATTCGCCTATAACTATGCGGTCTGGATTTAACATATCGTGGATGGCTGAACCCTCCTTCAGGAACTCCGGATTTACACATAAGCCAAACTCGCTGCCACAATGCTTACCTGAGCGCTCCTCAACGATGGGCTTGACAACCTTCTCTGTTGTCCCCGGTGTAACTGTGCTTTTGACAACAACAACATGATATTTATTCATTTTTTTTAAAGCCTCCCCAATACTTTGAGAGGCAGCTCCAACGAAGTCTAGGTCTATACTCCCGTCGGGAAGGCTGGGTGTTCCAACTGTTATGAAAGAAACGCCCGATTTTTCTAAAGCGTGCTCTTGATTAGTTGTACAGTGAAGCAATCTCTTGCCTAATGCTTTCATAAGCAATTCATCTAAACCCGGCTCACGGAAGGGGGATTTGCCCATGTTGATTAGTTTGACTTTTTCAGAATCTATGTCTATCCCCGTAACTTTGAAGCCTTTATTAGCGAAGCACACGGCTGTTGAAAGGCCTACTTATCCCAAGCCGAGTATTGAAATAGATTTTGTGTTCATGTTTCATCTAACTGCTGACATTCTTGTTTTGGAAGTATTTGTGGGAGATTTGTTGGGCTTTCCAATATGTTTCTGGAGTTCCAACGTCTATTCTTTTTCCCTCCCTTAACTCTGCAGCATAGACCACGCCACCCTTATCTATTAGGCTCTGTATGCTATCCGTCAACTGAATCTCCCCACTCTTATCTGGCTTCACTCCCTCAATTTCATAGTGAATCGTTGGCTTAAACACGTATATAGCTACTGTCGCCATGTTCGAAGGTGGAATCCTCGGCTTCTCCACAATCCTTTTTACTCTACATATTCCTTCAGACACCTGTATGCCTTCTATGACCCCATATCTTCTCGGGTCCTCCATCCTCTCTCCAAGCAGAACACCATCTGCCTTCAGCTCTCCAAAGACGTTAATCAATCGCTTAATATGACCATTACCATTTGATAGAATCAGGTCATCACCTGCATGAACTAGGAAGGGTTCTCCTTCTATGAAGGACTTAGCCATTAACACAGCGTGACCGAAACCCTTAGGTTCAGGTTGGTTTATCCATATTAATTCTGACTTTTCAATTTTTTTATAAAAGTCTTCCAAATCCAATGCTTGAGAGTTTTTTCCGTTACCATTTAAACTATCGATGTATTGATAGTCTGGAGTGAAGTGGCTTTTCACTACTCTTCTGCCTCTGCCTACGATGAAGCAGAACTCTCTGAAGCCTGTATCGAAGAGTTGTTCAAAGATGAGTTGTAATACGGGCTTGAGGCAGAGTCCTCCATTTAAGTTTTGGCTGAAGAGAGGTAGCATCTCCTTTGGTTGCTCCTTTGTAACGGATAGTAACCTCGTACCTAATCCTGCTGCGGGAATAACCGCTTTTTTTATCATCCACTTCATTTTTCAGTTACCCATCCACTAATGTTCCAATCTTGGAACTAAGGTAGTCATCGAGCGCGCAATCTCTCCACCGTTGCTCATCATATAACAGTATATCTGATGAATATATTGTTTATTGGTTTTTTCATGATTTTATAAGGAATTGTTGCACTCTGCAGTCATTGAATTAACAAACAGGCGCATGCACTAGCCTTTAGATGTATAGGAAAATGAGTTAGCACTCAAGTGAATATCTCTGATTCTTTGATCATATACTTCACATATGGGTGGAGGTCATCTTCTATTTTTGAGATCCATTTGTAATCGCGGTGTTCATCGTTCAGTTTTACTTTCTTGTCTACAACATCTGCGCGAAAGAACGTCGTAATAAAGTGAGCTTGAGAGTAGAAGTGACTCATTACGCCTTTCTTCTCAATGTTTGTGGCTGTTAATTCAGTCTCTTTCTTAAGCTTTCTAAGCATGCATGCATACTAATCTAATCGTGATTTGGTCTTTTCAAACCATTTTATGAAGCGTTTTAATCCCTCTTCCAGATTTACTTTCGGGGTGTATCCTAGTATTTCCTCCGCTTTAGATATGTCTGCTCGGGTGTCTGATACGTCTCCTAACTTAGGGGATTCGTAGACTATTTCGGCGTTTATTCCGATGAACCTGATGAGTGAGTTAACTACATCGTTTACGCTGATTCTGCTACCTCCTCCAATATTAAATACCTCCCCTTCAATGCTGGCGGTTGATGCTGCTTTGATTGTACCATTAATCGCATCGTCAATGTAGGTGAAGTCTCGTGTTTGGGTTCCATTTCCATAGATCGTTATCGGTTTCCTCTCAAAAATTTGTCTGGCCCATTTAAAAAAGGCCAAGTCAGGTCTTTGTCTAGGACCATAAACTGTGTGATACCTTAGTATGATGACTGGAAGCCCTAGTTTGTCACTGAAGATCCTGCAGTAATTTTCAGCAGCTAGTTTACTTGCTCCATATATTGATATCGGCTTTGTAGGGTGTTTCTCGTCAACTGGCATATATTTTGGTGATCCATAGACTGATGAGGAGGATGCAAAGATAACCTTTTTTATGTTTTCCTCTTTAGCCGCTCTGAGAACATTCAGGGTTCCAGATACATTGACATTATTCGTCTTTACCGGGTTCTGGAAGGAGTATCTGACGCCTGGTTGAGCTGCCAAATGAAAAACTACGTCTATGTTTTTCATTACGTTCCTTAACGTTTCGTAATCTAGGATATCGCCTTTTATTAAGGTAAAGTTTGGGTTTTTAAAATTGTGTCTGATATTCTCTTCTTTACCAGAATAATAGCTGTCAAAATTATCATACGCAATAACGTAATAATGTTTATCGAGTAGAGTATCTACAAGGTGGGAGGCTATGAAGCCGACTCCACCTGTAATTAATACTTTTTTATCATCCGATTTCATCGTTTATTACACTATCCCTCAATTTTTTAACGATCTCACCATTTATTCACCCAAGAACAACTATTCACAGGCCTTGCGTAGATAAAGGGAAAAGAGTTTTATTAACTTTTCACAACCAGTTTGACATCAAAATTTTTTATTTTATAGTTTCGATTTCTTTAAGTAAATGGAAAATAATGCAGAAATACGCCTTAAACCTCTAAACTATAGGTGAAAGAGTCATGAATAGCGATTTTCTTTTCGTGCGCGCCTGGTCAACGACCGTTATTCCCAGAGTTATCTTTATCTACGCTGTTAGGAGATGGGTAGCTGCTAAAGTAATCATCGAGTAACTGACTAGTTCCTTATTTGGTATCTTTGCTCACTTTTTGCTAGTGCGGAAAATAAATTTGGTTAAGAATGGGCCAAGAATTATCGTTATGATAGATAAAATGACAAGAGACGCTAAGAGTTCCTCGCTGAAAATCCCATACTCTACGGCTAAGCTCGCCGTCGCTAAGGTCGTTGACATCTGAGAAATGGTCACAATACCATCCAGGCTGGTCTTCAAAGGAAACTTTGCAATCCGGGCTCCCAGAAAACCGCCCAATACCTTACTCGCTATCAGGGAGACAATGACTAAGCAGGCTAAGACTGCGTCTTTAG
>JAGLRI010000108.1 GCA_023136395.1 Candidatus Bathyarchaeota archaeon
CCGTCGTTTTTCACATGTGACATAGCTACAATTAACTATGTTGCATTCATCGTCAATCCATTTACACCACACGTTGTCTCCGCGGTATACGGTGGAGCGTTTTTCACAACGAAAAAATCTACATTCTGAAGAACAAAACTTTTTTTCAGTCAAAATATGCACAATCCTTTTGAGAACAAAACTTTTCATGGAAACAATTTTTTGAATCAATCAATGGCTAACAAAGAGTATTATAAAAGTTTTTCTTGTTTAAAATCTTTTCTTAGACAACCACTTAAAAAAAATTGTATTGTATTCTATTTGAGAAACTTTAAGATGGTTTCTGCTTCTATGCGATTAAGGTTTAAACCAACCTCTTCTGGGCTCATGTCCATTGCTAATCCTAAAAGTTGTGGGTAGTATAAAATAGGAAGATTGTACTGTTCATTGTAGATTTTCTCAATTCTTGGTTGAAGTAAATCAAATGAGATTTGGCAAGAAGGGCAGGTCGTCACAATACAGTCTGCACCGGCTTCTTTTGCGTCCATGAGCTTGTTCCTCGCAAGGCTCATACCTAATTTATCGTCTGTAGGAAGTGTAGTTGAACCGCAACACCATAGTTTTAGGGGCCAGTAAATGCTTTTTGCTCCTGTAGCTTCCACCAACTCATCAAGAATGTGGGGAACCTCGGGATTGTCAAATTTGGTGATTCTTGATGGGCGGAGAAGATGGCAACCGTACTGTACCGCAACCTTTAGATCTTTAAAGCTTTTTGTGAGCTCTGAACGGATCTTTTCAACGCCATAATCATCATAAAAGATTTGAAGGATGTCTTTAACCTCAACTTTGCCTTTGTACTTTAATCCTTCAGTTTCCAGAAGTTCGTTTACTTCCATCAATAGTTTGGGATTTTCTTCCAAGAAATTGCCTACTTCTCTAAGGGTGGCGAAACAGCTGTTGCAAAGTACTACTAGGTCTAGACCGTTTTTATCCGCTAATGCCATGATTCTAGTAGATAACGCAAGCGTTACTTTTGAGTTAACGGATCGGAGTAAACATCCACAACAACCAGCATCTTGGAGATCAATTAATTCTATTCCAAGGGCTTTAGTTACTCTGCGAACAGCCAGATCACAGTAATTTACTCTTGCTGGAACTTGACAACCCATGAAATAAGAATATTTCATGCCGTTTCCTCCTCTTCGTCGATAAGTTCATCGAACTTCATTTTTTTGAGTAACCTCTTTATGGACTCGACGTCGACATTGGGAAGCGTTGGTAACCCTAAGTTCGCCCGTTCTCTCTTCCGGAAACCTGTAATCTTTGCTGATAATCCCGTTTTATAGATTTGTTGACCGAACAGCTTAAGGCCTTCTGGGATGCCTCTTTCTTTAGTAGCAATGTTCTTTAGTGCAAACATAACGTTGCCAACTTCTACACCTTGGGGACACCTCTCAGCGCACATAAAGCAAGTAGCACATGTCCACATAGACTTACAGTTGAGCGCTTGTTCCCTCAGCCCAAGGAGGATCATCTTTATGATCTCGTGGGGCTTCACATCCCAAACTTCGGAATATGGACAATTTGCGGTGCACATGCCGCATTGAACGCACCAAAGAACTGTTTCTCCTTCATGGGTCTTAGCAATGTCGAACTTGAAGTCAGGATCGAGTTCGGAAGCTCGGACAATTTTCTTAGACATCTACTCAATATCCCCTTTACTCACTTCTCGTAACGGGCTTGGTCCTACTTTTCTAAGCTGAGCCGTAAACTCTTTCATAACCTCTGCCAATCTTTTCCCTTCACCTGCAGAAACCCACTCTAACCTGAGTCTTTCAGGTTCTAAACCAACTTCTTCAAGCCATCCCTTCACTTTTTTCACTCGCTTTTCTGCCATAAGATTTCCTGAAATATAGTGGCAGTCGCCTTGGTGACAACCCCCCACAAGGACACCGTCAGCACCCAATAGAAATGCTTGAAGTATATGCATTTCATCTACCCTCCCTGAACACATGACTCTGATAATTCTTGCTGTGGAAGGATATGAGAACCTGCTTACTCCCGCCATATCTGAGCCGGCATAAGCACACCAATTACAGAAAAAAGCTACTGCCCTCAGGTCGCCTTCACGAGGTGGTTTTTCTAAAGCTGCCCTTATCATGGATAGGAGTTGATAGTCATCGAAATGGTACATGGTTATGGCTTTGGCAGGGCACTCAACAGCGCATGTTCCACACCCTTTGCATAGAAACGGATTAACCTTAGCTAAGGATCCCTCTAATCTTATAGCGCCGTACTCGCACACCACCTCGCAATTCCCACAACTAATGCACAGGTCTGGATTCACCTCAGCTGTTATTGCTTCACCCATTACCTTTGTTTTCATTAATGGAATAAGTGCTCTTGATGCAGCTCCCAGTGCTTGAAATACGCATTCTTCGATTGTCTGTGGACTGTGACAGGTTCCGCAGAGGTAAATTCCATCAGTAGCGAAATCTAGTGGCCTTAGTTTTGGGTGTGCTTCAAGGAAGAAGTTTTGAGTATTTAAGGGAACCTTTAATATTGACGCAAGATTGCGGTTAGTTTCTCTAGGAACTAAAGGAGCGGCTAGGGCAACTTTATCTGCTGGAATTTCTAGTTTAATCCGTCCCTCGATGTCTTCAACTCGCACTATTGGGGTTTCGTTGTGAACGGATACCTCTGGCGGCTTCTCGGATATATACCGAATAAAATGTATTCCTTTTCCGTGGGCTTGGCGGTAATATTTTTCACCTTCAAGCTGGTTTTGTATGTCTCGGAAGAGAACATAGATTTGTGAGTTTGGGTATCTCTCCTTTACTTCTATTGCACAATCTAACGCTTCTGAGCAGCAGATGGAGGAACAATACGTTCGCCCTTCTTTTTCACGAACACCCACGCAGAGAATAAATACGATTGTTTCTTTATCAGTCAGGTGACTTTGTCGAGTTAACTGCTGAAGTTCTGATATAGTTACTACCTTTTTATTTTTTCCGTAGCCATACAGATCTTTGGGGGTTAATTCGTTGGTTCCTGTTGCGACAATTATGACGCCGACCTTTAATTTTTTTGTTTTACCTTGTTGAAACATAGTAATGTCAAAGTTTCCTATGGCGCCCTTGACCTCTTTTATTTCAGTAGACAAAAGAACTTCCATTTTTTTATGGTTTTTCACCATCTCAATTATGGGATCGATCAGAATGTTAGCGTCAACGTTCTTGAAAGGAATAACATACTGGTCAATTCGACGTCCTCCTAGTTTGTCTTTCTGCTCAACAAGATGCACTTTAAAGCCCTTATCTGCTATGGCCTTAGCGGCTACTAAACCGGAAAGACCACCGCCTATAACCAATGCTGATGGGGTTACGTCGGTCTCCAATCGTTTTAATGGTTGTAACAGCCTTGCTTTCGCCACTGCCATTCGAATGAGATCTGCTGCCTTCTCAGTCGCTTCTACTGGTTTTTTCGGATGCACCCACGAGTCATGCTCTCGTATGTTCACCATCTCAAAGAGGTAAGGGTTGAGTCCGGCTTCTTCACAAGTGTCACGAAACAGGAGCTCATGAGTTCTTGGGGTACACGAAGCCACAATTACTCGATTTAAATCGTGCTCTTTTATAGCATCCTTTATTTTCTCTATTGAGTCTTTAGAACAGGAGAATAGAAATTCCTCGGCGTGAGTTACATCTTCTAAGGTTTTAGAGAACTCGACTACTTCTGGTACATCTAAAAAAGCTCCGATATTAGCCCCACAGTTACAAACGAATATCCCTATGCGCAATTCTTTTCCAAGAGGCTTTTCCTCGACTTTGTTGCGGGTAATCTTCGCATTGACCAAACTAGTGCGGGATGACGCCTTTACCGCGGCAGCGCTTGCTTGAGCTACCGAGTGAGATATGTCTTTTGGACCTTCACAAGCGCCACATGCATAAATCCCATTGATGTTTGTACTAACAGGAGCGGATGGGTCCTTAGCTTCTAGAAACCCGTACTCAGTTGTGCCTATCCCTAAGATTTTTGTCAGCTCCTGATTATCTCTCTTCGGGACGACAGCTGGACATAAGACAATCATGTCAGCTAGGGCGGTTTTCACTTCACCCTTTAGAAGGTCAGCATACCGAATTTTTAGGCGATTTGTTTTGAGGTCAAGCTGAACCTCGCTTGGCAGACCCTTAACATATTCTATACCGAATTCTTCTGCTGCGCGTCTTACAAATTCTTGGTGTCCTTTCCCTGATGCCCGGAGATCGTTGTAGAAAATCGTTATATCTATTCCGGGGTTATGTTCTTTCGTGACTATTGCCTCTTTTGTGGCATATGTGCAGCAGAATTGGGAGCAATACGGTCGTATGTTCTCATTTCGGGATCCCACACACTGAATGAAGGCAAGTTTCTTTGGCTCCTTCTTGTCGGATAACCGAATGATTCTTCCACTAGTTGGCCCAGCTGCATTCATCAACCTTTCAAATTCAAGAGAAGTCAGCACATTTGGGAATTTTCCATAGCCGTACTGAGGTAGGGTGGAAGGATCGAGTAGGTCAAAACCGGTGGCTACAATAATGGCTGCTACCTCAAGCTTGACTGTCTCATCTCTCTGCTCAAAATCTATGGCGTCTGCTGGACAGAATTTCTGGCAAACTTTGCATACACCTTTGGTATAGTATAAGCAGGTTTTCTTATCTATAATGGCTACAGC
>JAGLRI010000109.1 GCA_023136395.1 Candidatus Bathyarchaeota archaeon
TTCGCAGCGATAAAAGCTAAAGAAAAAGGAGTCGACGTAACACTTGTGGATAAGGGATATGTCAGTAAATCCGGTCAAAGTCCATGGGCTGGTATCGGAATCTGGTTTTTTAACCCGGAGTGGGGTCACAAGCTAGACGCTTGGATGGACGCAGTGAATGCTATCGGTGAATATGTTAACAACCGGGAATGGACTGAAATTACATTCAAGGATTCGTATGCTGTGTACAAGGATCTCGTTTCGTGGGGCGTGGAGTTTGCTGAAAGAGATCTAACTCGTGTCCGGGGTTCTTCTAACCCATACTACAAGGGAGGACCGCGAATCCACGAAGGGAAATTTACGGGACGTGGACGCCAAGCATTACAAGTTATGAGGAAACAGGCTTTGGAGAGAGGAGTTAAGATCCTGGACAGAATAATGGTTACGGAACTGATTAAGCAGAATGGGGGGATTGTTGGAGCCATCGGTATTCCCATGGAGAGCCGTGACTTATTTATCTTCAAAGCGAAAGCAACCGTTATATGTACTGGATCTGGAAGCTTCAAGCCGTGGGGAGGATATCCCATCTGCAATCTCACAGCTGATGGTCATGTGATGGCATACAGAGTTGGCGCTGAGATAGCGGGTAAAGAATTTGAGGATTTTCATCCGCGAACAGGTACGGAAATTTCCGTACGACGTAGAATCAGGAGGCGTAGAGGACCCGAGCGCATAGTAAACGCAGAAGGAGATGAGATACTTGGAAATACAGATTGGTACAATCTTGGTTATGACTTTGAAGCCCATGCTGGACGGGCACCACTATTCAGAGAAAGCGAAGACCAGAGAATTATTGTTTCATCAGGGGAGTGTGTGGGAATGTCAAATCACACAACAGATGGTGTATGGCCTGCTAACAAAGAATGCGCTTCAAGTGTTCCCGGACTTTATGCCGCTGGTGACAGTTTAGGTGCACATGTTGTCGGTGCCACTTATGAAAGTGGGTTTGCTACTATGTGGGCCATGGTAACTGGTGCTAGGGCGGGATTGGGTGCAGCAGAGTACGCTCTGCAAGCGGAAAAACCGTCTGTAGATGTGGAAGACCTTGCTCAGTTAAAGAAGATCGTACATGCTCCCTTTGAGCGTAAAGGCGGCTTCACCCCAAGGTGGGTGACACAAATACTTCAGAACCTTATGATGCCATACTTCATTTCCCGCATCAAACATGAAGATCGGTTAAAAGCAGCACTTACGTTGGTTGAGTTCCTTAGAGATCACCTAGTTCCTAAAATTACGGCCAAGGATCCTCACGAACTGCGTCTGGCTCACGAAACGAAAAATATGGTTCTCAACGCTGAAATGAGGCTGAGGGCTTCCCTCTTTAGAACTGAAAGCAGAGGTGGCCATTACCGTGAGGATTATCCTCGAAGAGACGATCCCGCGTGGTTGGCGTGGGTCTTACTTAAAGAAGAGAATGGTAGAATGAAGGTTTGGAAGGAACCTATTCCAAAGGAGTGGTGGCCAGACCTTTCAAAGCCCTATGAAGAGAGATACTTTGGTAGGTTCCCTGGAGAATAATTAGATAATAACGTTTGGAAGGAGGTATTACAATGGCTATTGATAAGATTGACCAGGAATTATGTAACGGATGCGGGATATGTGTAAATAGTTGTTCCATGGATGTTATCAGGATGGATGATGAAGGCAAGAAAGCTATCATCAAGTATCCTGAGGATTGTATGTTGTGCGGATGGTGTCTTGAGGATTGCCCAACAAATGCAATACATGTCTCGCCAGGAAAGACCTTTCCATTAATGGTGAGTTGGGGATAACCAGCTCTCACCTATTTTTGGAATAATGCATGCAGTTAAAAACTACAAGCATTCCTTTACCATGTAACGAATATTCCAGCTTTGATAAATCATTCGCATGCATAGCAGCTATTTATGACTAGCCATCAAACGATGTTAGATAAAAGATACTTCTCTCGATGGTTAATTTCTTAAATATCGCTATGATAAATTCTTAACGATTAGACATGTTAAATTTTGGTGGTTATGCAGGCAAGTTTCTTAGGTTAGATTTAACCTTTGAGCGCTTATCTGATGTATTGTTTGACGAAGAAACCTTGAGAAAATATATTGGAGGGACAGGCATCGGAGCGAAGATTCTCTACGATGAGGTCCCCCCCAAGACTTCCTGGTCCGATCCCGTAAATCGTATAACCATTGCCTCGGGACCATTAGGTGGAACCACTATCCCAGGTTCAGGCACTATCTCTCTGGTGACGAAAGGAGCCTTAACCAACGGAGCCACTTCAGTCCAAGCTAACGGTCGCTTTGGGGCATATCTCAAACTCTCGGGGTACGATGGTATCATCATCCAAGGTGTAGCCAAGAGATGGCTTTACCTACACATCGAGAATGGTAGAGCAGAACTGAGGAATGCCAACCATCTTTTGGGGATGAACACTTACAAGACCAGTGAAGCGATTAGGAAGGAGTTGGGGAAAAAAGAGATGGAAATGAGCGTCTTATCAATAGGACCTGCGGGTGAAAACCTTGTTAGGTTCGCTGGTGTGTTTGTGGATAAAGGTCATTCAATGTCTCATAACGGTTCAGGGGCTGTGATGGGGCAGAAGAAGTTGAAGGCTATAGCTACTGCAAGGGGAAGTAAGAAGGTTGTGGTCAAAGATGTGGGAAAACTCACCAATATATCCAACAAATTTCGAGAAAACACGAAGAACCACCGAGGAACTATAGGCGGTGTACACCGTAGCCAACTATCCGGCGTGGGTACATTACCTGTTAAGAACTACACCACTAATGTTTGGAACATCTCTGAGGAAAAGATAGAGAAGTTTAGTGAACCATACATACGCGAACACTTTGAGCCCAAACGAAGTCCTTGCTGGGGATGCCCAGCTAACCATAGTACTATTATGACGATCACCGAAGGGCCTTATGCGGGCTTGGAGGTCGAGGAGCCTGAATATGAGCAGATGGCTGCCTGGGGACCTATCATAGACAATAAGGATGCTGCTTCCGCAGCTATGCTTTCTGGCGTGACAGATAGACTTGGCTTCGATAACAACGAGGCGGGGTGGCTTGTGGGGTGGGTCATGGAGTGCTATGAAAAGGGATATTTGACGAAAGAGGACACGGGTGGTTTGAAGATGAGGTGGGGTAACGTCGAAGCCGTGAGGCAACTTCTTTACATGATCGCCTACCGCCAAGGCTTTGGAGACCTATTAGCTGAGGGAGTCATGAGGGTTTCCCGGAGAATCGGTGGCAAAGCCGCGGAGTGTGCTATATACACTATGAAGGGGAACACTCCTCGCGGTCACGACCACAGAACCATGTGGGCAGAGCTATTCGATACGGCTGTTTCTAGCACAGGGACGATCGAGACACATAGAATGTTGATGAACACAAAAGAAGGTGGTGAGCCAGGTAATCCAATTGAGACATCGACAGCAGTGGCTTTGACGAAAGGTATTATGGCTTTTGACGACTCTCTGGGTGCTTGTCGGTTCAATACAAGGTTGAACACGGTACTCTCAGCGGAGGCTGTAAGCGCTGTCACTGGATGGGACTTCACACCGGAAGAGGCTAAGTCTGTCGGGTTGAGAGCTGTCAACCTGATGAGAGTATTCAATATAAGGACTGGGATAACTCGGGAGCTGGATTTTCCATCGACAAGATATGGCTCAGCACACTTGGATGGTCCATGGAAGGGTATAGGTATCATTTCCCATTGGGAGAAGATGCTAGAGAATTATTACGACCTCATGGGATGGGAAGTTACGACAGGTAAACCCTTACCTGAAACACTAAAAAACCTGGGTCTAGAACCCAGCATACAAGACATCTGGTGACCCTGCGAAAAAAGATTACAGGACGATTAATATGGGTGAACTTAGGGTAATCGGCAGATCACCGATCGTGATGGTTGGGGACATTGTTGAGGGAGACCTTAAACTCACTTGGAGGAAGGGTAACGCGGATGAGATAGACGTTGCAGAGAATATTTTTAAGGAGTACATTAAAAAAGGCTGGTTAGCCATTGGCGAAGGCTCTGGCAAGAAGAAACAAATTTTTACATTCAACCCAGATCTAGAAAAGATCACCCTCACACCATTATTTATGGGTGGATAATCCTAACATTTTATGCAAATCTTAGCATCCGAGGTCATAAAAAATAGAAAGGTATACTCTAACTCAGACACCAGTCTTCCCTAGGTAAAATGCATGCATGTAAACACAAATTGTATTAGAAAGGAATTCTATTTTGTGAATGCTAATTAACGTAAATGTAAAATACCTAGACTTAATAAAACCAATTGACTGATAATGAGTCTTTTAGATAGTGTTGCGGACGAGAAATACATCTACCTAACGACAATAGGTCGTAGAACTGGAAATTCACATACAGTGGAGTTATGGTTCGCAATCACTGGGGGAAGAATCTATCTTAGCCACGAGGGAGAATACACAGATTGGATGAAGAACATCCTCAAGAATGACCATGTTGAGTTTAGGATTGGGGACGTCAAGTTTAAGGGTGGAGCTCGCATTATCAATGACGAGAAGGTATTTGAGATAGGAAAGGTCGCTCTCTATCTCAAATACTATGGTGCAGCAAACGAGGATGTTATCAACGATTGGTTCTCCGAG
>JAGLRI010000011.1 GCA_023136395.1 Candidatus Bathyarchaeota archaeon
TGCCACAACATAAACTTCGTCACCCCCACCCATTTTGCTCCTCAACTAGCTAAGGCAACCAAACTTGCCATAGAAAGAGGATTAAAATTGCCAATAGTTTGGAATTGCAGCGGTTACGAGAACGTGAAGATTATAAAATTGTTGGATGGTGTTGTTGATATTTACATGCCCGACATAAAGTATAGTCAAAACAAATCTGCGAAGAAATATTCTAATGCCCCAGACTATTTTGACAGGTGTAAGGAAGCTGTCATGGAGATGCATCGACAGGTAGGTGATTTAAAACTCGACGAGAGAGGAATAGCATTTAGGGGTTTGTTGATTAGGCATCTCGTGTTACCTCACAACCTCTCTGGAAGCGAGAAGGTCTTAAAATTTATCGCAGAGGAGATCTCTACAGACAGCTATGTCAATGTGATGTCCCAATATAGACCCGCGGGGAGAGCAAAACAATATGAAGAGTTGAATAGAAAGCCCACAAACGAGGAATTTAACAGAATAATCACTGTAGCATGGGGACTTGGTTTAACACGAGGGTTACAGACGAAACACTTGTTCCGATTTGGATGTTGATTTAATAAATGGATGGTTTTTTCTGGTTGGTGTTAACAAATTCTCTAATGCATTTATTGGGTAAGAAATTTTAACTCTAGCTAGCTATCCTCCAAATGGTAAAACAACTGCAATGGTCCATGCAAAAAATAGAGCATTAAAGACTACTCCCCCCGCAATACTTTTGCTTTCGTCAAACAACCACGCTGTGAATAATGCTGGGATGAACAATATTGGTAAAGCGATAAGGACAAGGTTTCCGAACACAAATGACGCAAAGCCGAGGGGAATCACCTTTGGTAACAAATATAACGCGAATGGAATTCCTATTTTTTGCCACGATTTGTTTGACAGTCGATTTTGGAGATTACGAAGCCAAAATTCATCTAACAGGGTTAAAGGGAGAAAGATAGCAAACAGTATCATCATGAGAGAAAATTCTCTTGTTGTTGGAAAGAGGTCAATGAAGTTTTGTGTAAAGACAAGGTTTAGAGCGGAAAACATTACTAGAAATCCTAAGACTCCAAGAACCGTACTTGTTTTTAACTCCAAGTACAAACGCAATTTTTCTTTAGTTAGCACAAAATAAAAAACAATAATTCCCAACAATAGTATGACTGAAACGATTAGATACGCAATTAGAAGAGAATTTGCAAAAATAACTGGAATCCACCCAAATATTGCTAAATTTTTAGCAACAAATCCTCCAAAGAAACTTGGTGTGATCGGGGTCAAAAAGGTGGTAGAAAGGTTCAAAAGCGTTCCAACTGCACCATAACTCCAGGCTACTAAATAGGTAATCAATAACTTTTTTATTCCCATATGTGTTGATCGAGGAACCTGACTTGTTTTCCCTTTATTGATTAATCTTCCAACTTCCTTTACACACAATATAACGGGGAAAATAGAGAATAAAGCCGCAGTTACAGAAAGAGGAAAGAAAATCTTGGGCCAAGGTGAGATCGAGACTGGGAGAGTAGAATCGATACCTAGAGAAGCTTCCACCCAAGCAATTGTCTCTTCTACTATTTTAGGATCGAACATTTCTCCTGCATGATCCGTTCCGGGGGATACTATCATTTTTCTTGCGTTGCCTTCAGAGAAATCGCCATAAAGCTTATCTATCTCTTCACCTCCACCCGTGGTCAATCTAAGTAGGTTGAGAACACTCGTTTTACTTACAATTTTATCTCTACCCCCCACAACCAGTAAGAGATTTTGGGGTGAAGTTGAATTCATTCTAATCCAAGAACCCGGAGCGATTGATACAACTGATTTTACTCTATGATCAGAATAACCCTCTCTGAAAACTGCTGCCCCGCCCATGCTATGCCCAAGAACAGCGATTTTACTCTGATTTACATCAGATCGACTGAGAAGATAGTCTACACTCGTCCTAACAGCATGATTTATCTCATTACCAATGTTGATTATCCCACGCTGAAGTAGAGATTCGACAGTAAAGTGTTGGGCTTTTCCTATCTTTCCGACGACTTCATCTGGTTCAAATTTTTTAGTTCCGTCATTATTATTAGATGTACTGTCTCTGAGGAGAGATGTATGGGCTTCTCCTTCCATGTGAGTTACAAGTTTAAAGTTGTTATCCCAAACATTTTCAGCAGGAGTTGAATTGGAATCACCAACATAATCTGTGTTATCCGATTGACTTGAATCGTAGTATAAGTAAAGGTCTGTGTCAGACGTGTCACTCAAACTTGGAACTTTAACCCAGAGCCACGCTTTTTCGGTGCCATTGTCCCACTTCTCGATTTCAACGTAACATTGAGTTACCTCGTCACTCGTCGTAATTGCAATCTTCTTACGATTATCGTTTCTTTCAAGCTCATCAAAAACATGTGACACATCATCGTTATAGTATCCAGAAGAGTTACTGAGATAAATCAGAAGAGGGAAGTTAGATAACGCGCTATCGATATCATTATGGTCGATTGTTATTTTAACCCGTTTGTTCCAACCACTAAGCCATCCAGCATCTCCTTCACTTTCTTCACTCCCAAAATCGAGCAAATGATCATTTTCGCTTTCGTAACTGGCTTTAATCCAAGCTGCACTTCTAGCTATGTTCGAGATCCGTACTTCATCAATTGTACCATTAAACTCTCTTTGGGAACCTGCATAATTTCCTCTACCTATCCATAAATTGCCTCCAATACCTTCGGGAGCATCACTAGTTGGGTCACTTGCCTGGAATTCACCATTAAGATATAAGTAACAGTGAGTACCATTGTAAACCCCAACAACATTTCTCCACCCAACATTTCTTAAATCCGTATCATCCGTTACATTACCGTCTAAAACGTTTGAAGTTGAAGAAAATCTTAAACTTAAGAAGCCATTATCCAATAAGCTCAACTTAAAATTCCTGTCTTGATGCAATTCGACAATATCTTCTTTAGTAAGTATCACTTGATCAACCCCCCCGCCAGCTTCGATCCAAGCAGATAGAGTAAATTCATTTTGTACGTCTAAACTAGTATCATTAGCAACCTCAACATAATCATCATCGTCAAAGCTTTGAACATCCTCATTTGTTTCATCTATAGAGATGCTTCCTCCACTGTCTCCGTGACCACTCAAGTCAATAGCAACAACTAGAAAATTTCTCTTTGCAAACTCTAAACTGAAACGGCTCTGCATAGTCTGATGGGAAGCCATCAAACCGTGGCAAACTACAATACCTGGCATAATTTCAGAAGCAGATTCAGATTTGTAGACTTTCGCTTTTAACTTAACGCCTTCACTTGTTGTAAGCCAAATCTGTTCGGTAGTAACCCCTGAAAATTCATTATATAGAATCACTTGAAGTGAAGCAACTAATAGAATAAATAATAAAGAACTATAGATGATTCTCTTCATTTTTCGGCCATTTATTTTTTCTTGGGTGAATGATTAATGTTTTATGGAACCTTTATCCATGATACCATATTTGTAGTATTTTGCGGGATAGAATCACCCCGTTTGGTTTTTTTTATCTTCACCGAACTTCAAAAATTCTCGTTTAATAATTTTTTAAAAAAGTAACCTATCACAAGCTTTTTTTAATTTAATGCGAAGAAACGCAATTTTTTTACTAATATTTGCGTGATCAAAATTTGAATGAATGAGCTAGCTAACTAAACATTCAGAGAGTATATAATAAATAGTTGTATGCGTGCATACGACTCTTATTTTAAGCTGTCTTCAGACAGCTGCAAATGGTCTATTTCTACTTTGGTGAATGCTTCAAATATCTCTTTCACCCGTTTATTTGCTGACTCTTCTGCTGCTTTTTTATAAAACTTGATTGCTCTCGTCTCTCTAGTGTGAGACTCTTTTAAGTTGTTTATGTTAGATGTGCTGCATTCGTTTGCGTTTGGAATTTCCACTTTGGTCAGCTTTAAAATCTTCTTCCAAACATTTGCATGTTCTTCTTCAACCTTTCCTAAAGCTTTGAACAACTGCTTACCCTCATTGTCGTCAGTCTTCACTGCTGCGCAAAAGTAGAATTGTGCGTTACTAACTTCGACTTCTAAAGCTCTCTTTGCGTTCTTCTGGTCTGTTGTATTTAAAATAACATTAAAATTAACTTCTGCATCTTTTGCCTCAATAATATACTCTATTGGGACACCACAAAATGGACAATTGTTTGGAGGAGAATTACCAATGTAAGGGTCTCCACAGATTAAACATCTCCACAATTTCACCATTCAAATCACTTTTCATTTTTTTTAATAGTCTTATTCAATATAAGGATAACTAACTAAGACTCATGTCTACTATGCACCTGATAATTATCTTCATATCTTCTTTCAAGGATTATATATGCATGTAAAGCGGTAGAATTTTAAAGAAGATGTGACTGCTACTGCTTTCTGTTTAATATACCTGAGAATAATATCTTAATGAAACATAGCAACCCAAAAGAAACTAAGGTGATTTCACCATAGAGTATGAACTTGTTGCTTTCACCTACCATAAAAGATCCATAAAAATCAAAGGCTATTAGGTGACCGAGAACCCAAACAATGCACCCTAAAGCCACTCCAGCTCCAACAGCTTCTACGAGCCTTTGTGTTCTATTCGACAACATACTACCTAACGGTTGAACATCAGAATTGTTGAATGAAAATACTTGTGAACTAAAAAAACAGATCTCTGATCTGCGAAAGATTGGTCTATCTTCTCTTTTTTCTTGATTTAATCATCCTATTCAGCATACGATGTGCACGCATGCATGAGGAAGCTGAAGACGAATGCAAGCATTTAAACTCGGATAAAAGAAGATAATTTTTTCGACCACAAATTTCCATAAAAATAAACTACTAATTTTTTCTAGTTGTCCTCAAAAACAAATTGGTGATTGTTCCAAACATCAATAGTGCTGAGAGGGACACCCAACCTATCCAGTATGAGTCAGTGACATCTCTTATATATCCAATAAAGAAAGGAAGACTCAGCGCTCCAAGAGAAGCAAACGTATTCATTATCCCTGATACGCTTCCCGCTACCTTAACTCCATAGAGCTTTGGGAGTATCGCGTAAGATGGGCTGCGAATGAAGTTAACGAACCATCCAAGGATGAAAACGAAGACGAATACTAACGGAAACGTTTTATAACTTGCAAACAAAAGAACACCGAAAGCGAGAAAAAGTAATGACAACACAATAATTAGTTTCTCACCAATTCTATCCGAGAAAAAACCTCCAAGTGGGTTCGACAACATTCCGGAAAAATTGAAGAGTAAGAGAGCTGTACCTGCCAAGAGAAGACTGAGACCGTATTCCTCCTGTAGAAGAAGAGGCAACCAGCCAATGAATATGATGTTTGAACCCAAACGTAAGAATTGTGTCAAAGCTAGAATCCAAAAACTTCTAGATTTTATGAAACTAACTTTTTCTCTTTCACTTCCAGTTTGGTATTCACTGCCTCTTTTATCTTGAAGCGTAAACCAAATTGCTATAGAAATAAAAATACCCGAGATTCCAAAGAGACTCATCGGACTTCTCCATCCGAGGTTAGTGGCTAATAATGGAGTTACCCACGAAGCAATAATGGGGCCTGTACTACTTCCAATATTTAGTAATCCTAGAGCTGTTCCTCTCTCTCCAGAAGAGAACCAACTTGATATTAATTTTATATTGGGGACGAAGACTCCTGCACCAAGTAAACCAGCGAGGAACCAGGAAACAATTAACTGCCAAAGACTCGAGGAAAATCCAAACAGAATGGTTGAAGATGATACACCGATGATGCTAAGGGTGATCACACGTCTACCCCCAATCCTATCAGCAAGGTAGCCCCAAGGTATCTGTCCAATCGTATATCCAATGAAATAGGATGATGTAAGGGCACCAGTAAAGGTATAGGTGAGGATGAATTCCTCCTTGATTAGCACCAAGAGGGTGGAGTAAGCTGTGTTGAGAAAAAACAGGAAAGATATGGAAAGAAATCCACCTACCAATATCCTCGCATAGCCAACCAATCTTCTATAAGAGTCCATTGGCTACTGTTTCCCCCACAAGCACAATCTGCAAAGAAAGTTTTCAATGTTCTTAAATCTTGTGTACTAATCCTTTATTGGTTCATTGTAATAGAGTTATCATAATTACTGTGGTTTTCTCAGCAATTACTTCCAGTGTACTACCTAATGTTTAGGAACAAAATTTGATACCTAAGTTTAGGTTGTAATCCTCAACTGTTCTATTTTTTGGTTAATTTTGTTGTTTTTATCATTTTTTAGTTAGGAAACGGGAAATACTCCAAAGGCTTGACCAAATGCGATGTACACCGCAGCAGAATTCCCAGGACCTTCCAAGTGCGTGGTACTGGTCCAGAAATATGACTCGATTTCAGTGATGTTGAAGATTGGGTCGATCGTTGGGCCCTGCTTGCTAGGATCTGTGGCATCGGGAGCATGGGTGTAGTCTACAATGCTCTGCAACTCCTTAGCATTCGGCAGTCTCCAGTCGCTATATCCTCCATATTCAAGGTTCTCGGAGTATGAGAGGGCTTCCTCCCAGTTCATAGTTTTTCCGCTATCTGCTTTCATCCACATTAATCCCGTAGAGAGATCTGTGATTGTGCCATCGTCGTTGTCCATGAAGTTGTTGATGCCGTAATCTTCATCACCTCGTACGCAACGAACGTACCTTGCAAAAGGTTTTCCATCCCGACCGGTTTCAGTAGGGTAACCATTGATGCGACCATCGGCAAAATTGACTCCGAAAGCAGTAGCGGCACCATTCATCGTTGTACCAACATATTCGGTGCTGGACAAGTATTGGGCGTCGATGAGACGGTCACCTGAGGCAACGTCCCCCCACTCGAAGTCAAAATAGACTGTATCAATGTAGGGTACTGGAGTCACAGCTTTGCTGTTGCCATTGAAATCAATGAGTGAATATAACTCCTTGATTGTAGGTAATCGCCAATCATCGTAACCAGCGAATTGTAGAGAACTAGCGTATGTCTTGGTTTGATCCCAAGCCAGCTTATTATCGAAGTCGGGTGTCTTCTGCCACATAAGCTCTGTGTTGAGATCAGTAATAATATCATCACCATTATCTTGGTAGGTCAACTGATTGCCCTGATACTGGGCATCTTGACCGTGAAAAGGGTCCCTCGGAGAAGGACATGAGATTTCTCCAGTATTGTCATAGCACTTGTCCTGACCGGTATCAACTACAATATATTTGGTCGATTCATTTGACGTTAACTTAAGTCCCTCCCTTACACAACGAACATAGTTGAAGATGCGAATTTCATCTGATTGGGGTCCCAATCCCCCTGAATAGTCTGCGGGATCCCCGCTTTTAGGATCGCTGCGCTGCGCACCCGCACCGTGGACATTAATAATGTTTTGCTGTTGCTGAATTAAGAGATATTCACGTATCAAAAACACACCTAAAATCGTCACAACAGCAATCGTTGATAAAAGAATTAAGGATTTGTTTCTGTTCACCATATACCTTCTGTTTTAATATCGTTTCTGTGTAAATATAGTTTTTCAGAATTTGATCTAATTCCAATACTAATCTGTTGGTTCTTTTACAGAGTTTAGTTTTTGCGCGTGCATAACATTTCTTTTTTCGGGTATCGTTGTAAGTATGGGTATTTTCACGATTATACTAATTACTATCGGGATGAGCATGAGGACCTGGGGGCTTATGGTTTCCCAGATTATTCCACCTATGATTGGAGCTGGGATTGAAATTAGTCCGCTAAACAATCCGAGTAGCCCCCTCCATCTACCAATGCATTCGATTGGGACTCGTGCGACTGTTAGAGGAGTAACCGCAACATAGTTAGCGATCATCCTGAATCCTCCCAAGATCGATGAGATGATGAGAAACGCTGGTGATGGTGCGAAGACGAGTATCAAAGTAGATGCCCAAAATAACGGTTCTGTAATGTAAATCACTCGTTTTCCTCCAATCTTATCTGCTATTCTGCCAAATGGGGCGGAGAACACGATTTGAATAACAAGTTGAGCTGTAGTCATCATCCCGATGATATAGGGATTCGCATTTTTGATTTCATTTATGAACGGCATTCTGAATGGAGTGACTACATTCGTGATAATTGTAGTTACTACGTTGAACGCAATAAACCTCTTAATAGCGTTTCCTCTCCTAAAGACTTCGCGGTAACCTCCCCCGAAACCGAATTTACTTGTTGCTTTTGGTCTCGTAATCTCCTTCAATTTTATTACTAAAAAAAAGAAAAAAATCACACCACCCGCTAATTGGATCCAGTATAAAGGTCTGATGCTTTCTACGCTTATACCACCAAAGTAAGTAATTATGAACGCTGCTATTGTGGGGGCTAACAGAGAAGGGGCAGCAAATAATCCATCACAGATGCCTTTACAGGTTCCCCGGTCTTCATCCTTTAACGAGACGTCACATATCGTCAAGCAAAGCCCCATCCTCATGGTAACTGCGGACAGGATCATCGCAGGAATGATCATAATCCAACTCGTTGCTAAGGCATAAATTAACGTTACAACTTGAACTAATCCAACACCTATGATGAAGATTTTTCTTAAACTGTATCTGTCTTGTAGCCATCCAATAGGAGTTGAGATTAGAGTTCTCGCAACTTGATTAAAACTATTTACCATACCAAGTTGGATTGGATTTGCACCTAACTCTCTAATATAAATATTTGTATATGCCATTGTAAGGCGTTGGAAGAATCTATTAAATAATGCTCGTATGGATACTACTTTCCAGTTCCTACTCTGCCGCATCCATACGGACAAATAACTCCTAATACTCTTAGCCATACACACATCATCAACTTGATTTAAGATAAGCCTTACTTTAAAAAAACATGATTTATAACTTTACTACTATCTTAACAAATTCCTCAGTTTATTTTGGGTTTTTCAAACTACATACGCATGCAGGTGCAATTATAGATTTAGAAATTTCTTGATATAGCTAGCTAGTAAACTATCCTTCCCCTATGACCTGTAAAACTAAATTTCTGACTCGATTGCGAGCGTCTAATTCCACAAAAACAATTTGTTGCCAAGTCCCTAAAGTCAATTTTCCTTTAATAAAGGGCACAGTGATACTTGGCCCTATCAAAGAAGCTCGTACATGTGAATGACCGTTACCATCATGCCATCTTTTCTCATGTTCGTACGAAAAATTTTTGGGAGCTATTCGCTCCAACATGTTTGGGAAATCCATCAAAAGTCCCGGTTCATACTCGATTGTCGTCAATGCTCCTGTAGCTCCTGTTACAAAAACGGTTACAATACCATTCTGCAATTTAGTTTCAGCAACAGCTTCAGACACTTTCTTGGTGATATCTAAGATATCACCTTCGCTTTTTGTAGGGAAAGAAATTTGTTTTGATATTACATTCAATTTTAAACCTCAAAAGATTGTTTTTTACCTTCTTATGCTCACAACTTAAAGTATATATGTTGTATTATCTCTCTTTTGATAGAGTTAAACACTTATAAAGATCAAGGTTAAGAAGAAGATTCTTAACTATTGTTGATTTCAATATTTTTTTCTTGGTTTGGGATCGGGAAATTCTTCATACCACGGTTGTTTGCTTGGGATAATATCTTTCGTGTGCTCTGGATTTGAAACGATTGCTAAAATCTGCACGTGATCTATTACTTTTGTAAACTCATGTCTTAAACCACGGGGAATCCATATGAAAGACTTCGGTCCTAACTCGTATTCCGTTCCCTCTACATTTATTACAATTCTACCCATTAGAACAAGAAAAATCGTGTCCTGTTCTTTATGAATGTGAAGTTTTTTATCAGTTGGAATGCTTCCAGGTTTAATATCATGTATCATTGCGCCGAAGTCTTTAACGATTCCTCCTAAATTTTTAATAGTATTTGTGATCTGTGTCGTTATCCATTTTCCTTTCGGAGTAACATTCGGTCGTTTCGGATTATACCTCCTTTTTCTCTTTGGAGCATCCTCAAATTTGAACGCTACAGCCATGTTCATGCACCTAAGATTTAATATTCTAATGAAAATTAAAAACTTATTTTGTATGATACATAGAATTAAAGGAGAAAGATCTTAACAAATTCTTAAATATTTAGTATAAGTGAAATATTGAGTAAATCCTGAAAAAATAGCGTAGTCTTGGAGGGTTGTTTGTGAGTGTGGATGAGATGAAGGGGCGCTTAAGTTCCCTGCAGAATGAATTGGAAGTATTCGTAAAGGACCTTAAGAACTTAGAAAAAAAATACGAAAATGGTGAGATCGGCGAAGAGGAATACGAAGAAAAGAAGAACGTTATCGAGCGTAGTCTCGTGGAATTAATGGATCGTTTATCTCAAATGAAATTCATTCTAGGAGATAGTTAATAATTCAGGGTCTCTTTTTCTTATATCTAATGCTTTTAAAATAAAAAACAACATCGAGAAAAAACCTTAAACTCATCCAAATTTAACAACCTTCTGAATATTTTCATCTACAGAGGGATATGAGATGTTGAAACACTGTAGTTTATGTGGGAGAGAGTTGTTTTTTAAGACTCTTCTTGACGGAAGTGTAGAGCAATATTGTTCTGAATGTAACCAAGTATTTTTTGACACCCCAACTCCTGCGGTTATTGTTGCAGTTACCAATGCTGGAAGTATTTTATTGACTAGAAGTGTTGGGTGGAAGCACTCCTTTTGGGGACTTGTTGCCGGTTATATCAAATCTGGTGAAACAGCTGAAGAAGCAGCAAAACGTGAAGTAAAAGAAGAAGTTGGTTTAGAAATTTATAAAATAGAACTTCTTAGAACATATACAAGAAAAGAACGCAATCTATTAATGATTGGATTTAAGGCGGAAACTAAGAGTACAAGCATTATAAAATCCAAGGAACTAGAGAAAACTACATGGTTTAAACTATCTGAGCCATTACCGCTTCGCCCTAATTCAATATCAACTCAGATTATTAAAAAATTCATTCGTGGAAAGTGAGCTGCAAATTACAAAAAAATTGAGGCGCGCGTATGCGCGTCTCGTAGGTTTTCGGATAGCTAGAAAGCTTCTGAAAGAGAGATCCAGTATGAGGAGCGCAATTTATGTTGTTGATTCAAGATCAGCCCAAGATATAAAAAACTTAACTCCCTCTTTTCCGGTACTTGTTATTCCATGTTTATCCCCGGGGGGTATGAAGATGACAGTGTTGGGTTTTACTAGATGTTCGGTTCCATTCAAATGCATTGTAGCGCTCCCCTCTAACACGATGTATGCCGATTCCCTACTTTTGTGAGAATGGATCCCTGTCGTGGTCTTCATGTTAGGTTCCAACTCATTCAACGAAACCCCCATACTCTTTGCACCCATGGTCGTGTTTACAAGCCTAAACTCTATGCCTTTTCCAGTCGAATGGGGACGTGTATAAATTCCACTAAGAGAGGGTGGAATATCTTCCTTTTTTCGCGACTTCAAATGAATTGCGTCTTTAAATTCTAATATTTTAGCCATTTTTACCACAATCATACATTAATATTGCTGTTCTGTTTTTAATGGTAACTACTATAACAAAGACCATGGAGAACAGATTTACAGGTTTCAACTACAAGTTTTCGCGGCATCACCCTCAAAGCACTATACAAGTGCACAAGCACGTTACCGCTGTTTAAGCTTCCCTTTTCAGCTTTGATAAGATATTTTTGTTTAAATCGTTCTGTATTTTCTTCCCAAAAATGTAGGTCCAACTTTCACGGTCTTTATACAAGAAGAAGTTTAACCAATGAATCATATATTTCATAACTATGGGTGTATATTCGTTTTTTATTTTCTCTTGTACTGTTAATCCTAAAAGATGAGCTTTGACGCTTAATCTATCTATTATCCTTTTCGGATCATTTATAGCTAGGATTTCTTTTGACGTATCTCTTATCATATTATAATAGCTCAATCCATGTTCAAATGGAGTAATCCTGTCTTCGGTTCCATAAATGAATTGGGTAGGAATCTTAATTCTTGTAGCAAACTCGCCGTTATCCATCATTTTTTCACCAATTTTTTTAAAAATTCCACTCATCATTTTTTCAATAATCATTTTAATGTTGACTGCAGAACACGCAACCACCGCTTTAAGTCGGGCATCCTGAGTTGCAGCTTTTAACACAGTCATCCCACCCAATGAATGTCCCACAAGCCCAATTCTATTAGTTCGTACTATATCCATCGGATTGGAGCAAAGATAGTCGATAGTTTTAGTAGTAGCTTCCTTGTATTGTGCTATTCCTTTCGTATACTCATTAATGCTGATTTTGAGTCCTTCATTGAATTCAATTTTTTCTTCGAAGAATTTATGAAGTAATTCTCTAAATTTAGTTGGATCTGCTTTCACATCTGCACTAAAAAAAGCAGCAACATAACCATGTGATCCTAAAATTTTTCCAATATACTCATAATCTTTAGCGGTAGCCAAGTAGCCAGGGGCAAAGACTATCCCCGGATATGGTGCGAGTTTTTCGTTTGGAAGAGAGTTTTGTCCTTCATTCAAAGCTGGATAATAAACAATTAGCGGATAATCAGCTAATTCACCATTTAAGGACTCTTCTTTTATACCAACTGGAAAAGTTCTTTTTCTCCATTCTTTCATTACATTTCTCTCATAGATTCAACCATTTGGTTTTAAACTATTTGTTTTTAAACTAAATGCTGTTTTTCTCGTTCTCGACATTACTTCAAAAAAAGATAAATAACCCAAAAAAGGAACATTCATATTTTTTAAATCTCATTCAGAGAAGAGTTCAATCCAGATTCCATTCGGATCCTCTATATACGCCCATCGCATTTTCTTTGTTTTAATTTCTAGAATTTTTGGATGACCCGACATTTTGGCTTCCTCAATAGCCTTATCGAGGTCATCTACTGTGAAAGCCAGATGATCCAATCCTTCTCCAACAACATATTCTGTATTGTAGGGACTGTCCTTTTCATAATAGTTCAATTCAAGAACGAAATTACTATTCTCGCTTTCGAGGTTGACAATCTTTCCTTTTGTTTGCTCAATTTGATGTTTGTATACTACCTTCATACCAAGTAGTTTTGTGTAAAAATCGATAGATTTTTGCAGGTCCTTGACTCTTATTCCCACATAAGTAAATTTAGTCTTCATTGCAATTATCAAGTATATAATTCTCATGATATATTTTTTTTTAAATTCGTCAATGTGGGTTGCGGGAAAAGTCTGAAGAATTCAGTAAGTAACGATAAATAGAGAAATAGTTCCATGCATTGTAGTGTTGTGTGAATTAGTATTTTACGATGCGGTCAAGAGTTTTCGCTTGTTCTACCCACTCTTCTACTGTCTTAAGGGAGGGGATCTGCTTTACCAGTGGCTGTGTCATATTTATTTCATTTATTTTCTTATGAAGGTTAACTGGGTTTCTCCTTGAGAGATCCACTATGGTGGTGATGCCTGCTTTATCGAGAAGATTTGAGTATCCTTTTCCTATTCCTCTTATCCTGAAGAGATCTGCTCTATTGATCCACCTGAGGACTGTTTTGGTTGATGCTCCTGTCTTGCGAGCTATTTCTCGTCTTCCCTTTCTTGTAGAGCCTGCCTCTAAAAGATCGTTAATGGTTTTTATGTCTGAATCCTTCAGTTTATTCGCGTATGAAAGAGTTATGCCTTCAACCACTTCTACCCTTTTATTCAATCGCGTTGGCTTGGGATATGATAAAGGTTCTTCAATCTCTTTAAACTCGATCATTGGTGCTGGAGCGGGTTCAATCTCTATCTTCATTATTTCTGCTTTCTTCTTCCGCTTCCTGAAACCTCTATACTCGTTAAGCGCTAATGAACCCAAAGAGACGACGACTATTCCTATGAGAATGATCTTACCGTTCCCTCCAACTCCCGGAATCATGTCGAGGCCTCTAACAGCTAAGTTCCAGGCATAAGGTATCCCCGTTGCCACGACTTGAAAGAACGAGGGAGAGTGAACAGTTATGTACGCGGAGTTAGATGGAACTAAGAAAAGATCCCCCGTATAATTATATGAAACTCCAGCGGGGGAGAGTGTGTAGACTCCCTCCCTACTAAACATTATCTTGTATGAGTGGGACATTGATGATCCCCCAGGTATCTCCGACCACTCCTTAGTTAATGCACCCTCAACCAAATTCGCGCTATCGGAGTAGAAAGTTAAAGAAAGACTGTCGTCGAGTTTGACGTTCTTAATGGGGTCGGTATCATCGTTTGTTATGATTATGGTGACCACTATTTCTTCGTTAAGATCTATCTCTGGGAAAGAAAGTGTCTTTTCCACTTGGATATCTATATTGAAGAGTTGAGTAAATGCTAATGTTATGAGCTCTGGATCAATGATTACTCCGGATGAAACATTTTCCGGTGTATAATAAAAAATCTCTATATTGAATATCTCTTGCAGAGTCTCTATTGTTTCAAATACTATGGGGGCGGTAGTGAATAGTTTGAGAATTGGATTCAAGGGAACCTCACCGAGCTCGTTGACCGTGGCGTTAGGAACCACGATTAACGCTGTAGAGATATTGGCTATCGTTGAGAAGGATATGGCTTCAGAGATACCTAAGAGATCATTGATGCTGAAGTTGAAGTTAAAAGTAGATGAGTGATACTTATCTAGCCAATACGAGACCATACCCATCACGCCTAAGGGGTTCTCTATATCTGGTATGAACGTTGTGAGAGCTTCCATCTCGTCTCCACCAACTTCCCCCATAATCTCTAAGAGTGATGATGTGCGAAGGAAGCCAGTAAACATAATCGTCCCATTTGCAGCATCAGGATGCTCTCCTGGAATCAAGACACCCGAGTCATACGCGGTCTTGATGAAACCAGTCATTCCCCCCCGGTTCATCTGAAGAGTGGACATTATCGAATCCGCCGTCGTTACTAACGCATCTGAGGAGTAATATATGAAAATGTGACTTCCAAATTCCAGGGAAATTGCCATGGGTATGGCTTTAAGGGATATGTCGAAGGCTGAAGAGAAGGCTACGGCAGCTTCAGTCGCCCTTTGACTAGCTGTAACTGCATCGACATCAATGTAAATTATTATGAACATCGTCGGGAAAAGAAGGTCATAATATCGTGTTAGTTCTCCTAAGACTTCAGAAGGAAAATTGCTAGGTAGGATTTCTGATAATATTGCTGGGTCTAAAAGAAAGGGTGGAAGTGTAGCCGTTGTCGTCTCCTGGGAGATTAGAAGTGCCGCAACTGCTCCCGTGAATGCTGAATCCGTTAATGAGATCCCACCTAAAGATAACTCCATATCTAAGAATAGGGATGCGGTATATGCTGTCCCATCAGGGATGACTCCTCCAACAATAACCTCCGAATAATATGATCCACCATCGACTTGTCCAGATGGTGTAATTGATGTTGTGACAGCTAGAAGTAGAAGAACCAAAAGAAGCAGAGGCTTTTTTAAAATCTTTTTTTGGAGCTTAACTGTTGATCTGTTTCTACTCATCAATCTTTCCATCACCCCCCTCTCCCTCATTAACCGTACAATAAACTTTCCCATTTCACAACCCACTAAGGCTGAGAAGCAGATAATAACTATGTTCTTAATTATGTTCAAAACTATGGTACTTAACACGGTACCCACAATCATATCTAGGCCAAAACTTGAGAAATCTGAGGGTAATCTAGAAATAAAATCGTTGATGATTGGTGCGGAAAGAATGGAATCAAGAGATACTCTTGGGGGTATGGGAGGAAGAAACCCCATAATATTTTCAATGGATGGTTGTTGAAAGACTTCCCATTCTTGTATAATCTCAAAGATTCGGAAGCCTGA
>JAGLRI010000110.1 GCA_023136395.1 Candidatus Bathyarchaeota archaeon
GCGATGGGTAGCAATCAGAATTATTCGACAGTTTGCTATGAGTTTATCGATCTCATTTATTCCGTTGTGGAAGGTGGATGTGAAGGGTGCTACTCCTTACATCCTCGGCATTATGGGCACTGCATCGGTAATAATTATGTTAATTTTACAAATTCCAGTGGGGAGATTATCCGACAGAATCGGACGAAAAAAAGCATATTTTCTACTACGACCAATTTCCTACCTAAGCACTATTCTCTTAATCATCGCTCCTAAACCTGAATACTTGATTGTTGTTGGGTTTCTGGAAGGAATAAAACAAGTTAGCAATATGCCATTTATTACCATGCATTGGGAGATGGTTCCAAAAGAGAAGAGAGGAAGATGGTTTGGAGTAGAAGGTCTCATGAACTTTGCGAAGATACCTTCTACCATTTTAGGAGGCATCCTATGGCAACAAGGATTTATGTTAGAAGTTCTGCTTCTTCCAATCATATTAGAAGCAATATTAGTTATACCCATATTGATTACCGTACCTGATACCCTTGGCAGAAGTAACAGATAATAACTACAAATACGACTGGTCTTTTGTTGCGAAAAAGAGGAAAATGGAAAGAATACAGGCAGTTACGGTTTATTATCTGGGTTTTGGATCTGTTCTGTGGGTAGGAAAGGTATCGTTTTTTGCCAATGGATACCCCAGAGGTCGGGTCTACCTTCCGGGAACATTCGTGGATGAGGCACCGGTAGCTTGAATATTTTGGCTGCGTTTCCTCCCATTATGAGGTTGAGTTCATCCTGAGTTGCAAGATTCCAGGAAGCAATTTTGTTTATTTGACGAAGGCTCCAGCCCCAAAAGTCGGTTTGGTAGGTAGTTGTAAGTGGCCACTTACGCATACCAAGAGTTGGATAACTCGGTGGTTGATATTTCTCTCCTGGATGGGCTATGATGTATTGACAATGGGTGCCATGGGTTCCCCCCCAGATGAGCTGAGTTGCACCAACGTTTGGGTCCTTTAACGCAATCTCAAAGTACTCAGCAGGCCAGTGACCGCACTCAAGATAAATGTTTTCTGCGCGTCCTGCAGCTGAGCATGCTTTTTTAATTCCTTCGTCGGTATGTCCACCACCGTGGAGGATGATGATTGTCACGTCAGGATATTCCCTAGAAAGTTGGGATAGTTGGTGGTATGGATCCCATCCATAGCGCATACTATATTCACGCCAATCCATAGTAACGTCGTACTTCGCAGCGAGGTCCATGAATGTTCGGTACTCGTCCAGGCGTTCCCTAAAAGTAAATTTCTTATGCCGTACGTATGAACCGGGAGCGGATTCACCGATACCTACATATTTTCCAGTTTTTAGTGCTGCATCAACCTCTTCGAGAGCCGCCTCCAGAGTCCATTCGCATTCACCTCGCCAAACTTTGATCTTTAGGTTCTGGTCGTTACACATTGCACGGAACTTGTCTGGATATTTATCTACCAGTTCAGCCTGCATCTCGTTAGTTGTGCCGGTTACGCTTGGTTTAAGGATGCACATGTCGACGCCGTATCGCTCCATATCGTAGATGGTGAATGGTGAGTTGTCAAAAGGCTCAACCTCTCCGTTTAGTCCAGTCCAAAGCCCTTTAGATTCTAGTTCCAGGCTTTTTTTTCCATGAGGCTTATATAATGTTGTTATGTGAGCGTGTGGATCTACAATGAAACGTGCTTCATATCTCAAATTTAATCCCTCTTTTCATAACCATAATTTTATTGCTTTTTTTATCCTGCTGCGGTGGGTGGAATAAGGCCTAGCCAATCACTTAGAAGGAAGATTAACGTGGTTAGGGTGTGTGAGAAAGATGAATTTATCGTCATTCCAAACTCACCCCCTAAGGCAAGCATCATAAAGATCCTCCCAATTTTCGCGCTGATTCCGAGGGGTCCTGTGTGTTCATGCGTGTAGGTGAAATAGGTTAGACAAGTAATTACAACCACGATCGTGAGGAGGCCGTTTGCAAGATCATAGGCGTTGCCTGTGGTGAGTGGAATCGCGATTGCCCGTATCTGTAGGATGAAGTCGCTTAGGGGTATTCCCGTTAGAGCTATTGCGAGCATGCCGCTCGAAATAATAGCTAAGGGATACCGAATGATCCATCTATATTTCTTAAAGAATTGGGCGTATATGAGGAGCCCCAATATCAAAGGCACCAATTTCAGGACATCACCTGCCAAGAGAGGTTTGAAACAGATATTGACCGCTTGCCACGTGGTAATTACTACTGCCCATCCTACACCTAAAGCCACGACCGATGTTTCCGCCCAGCGGAAAAACGGATTCTCTTTATAGAACATTAAACTATATGCGCTTAGAATGATAGCGGCTCCTAAAGTGGTTGTCAACGTTACAGAAAGGTCCATCTATTTCCCTCCAAATTTTTTAGCAATTATTGGAATATTTCCAAGGATGATACATACGACACAGAAGATAGTGACTACTGAGAGTACGTCCATTTGCACGCCAACACCGCTGGATGGACCCTCCATAAGAATTTGGTACTCAGCCCCATGTCGGGCGCCCCAAAGCCCGGATTTGAACACAGTTCCAAGGTATGGTGCAAAACCCATGAAGGCTCCACTTAAAACCAAACCATAATACGTTAATTCTGGAAATCGGGGGTACCAAATCGTTGAAACCAAGCGGGCACCACCAGTAACATCAGCGGTAATAATTATTTCAAAGTCATCTAATGTGTTGACCCCATCCCAAACGGGTAACTCATCGATGGGAGTGCCGAGTTGATCTGTTTGGTAGGTTCCTCGAAAGTCATCTGCCATGGAAGCGAACGCAGCTGACGCTTGGGGAAGAAAGGGCATATTGACGTAATCTACGCCATACTGTTTGTTGAGAGGATTAGAAATCGCGGAAAAGATTCTCCCCAATAGAGCCGGGGAGTCAGGAGACAAATAACAAACTATTAACTTCACATCTTCCATTTTGAAAATGTGTTGGATAATCGCCCAATATATGTGTTGAAATTCACCCCAGTGGGGAGAAAACGTTCGTGAAATCAGGAGCACTTCTGATCCTGTTCCCTCGAGTGAGGCTAAATCTTCGAACACGATTCGTGTAGGTTCAGTAATGGCGATAGGGAGATTCAAGGAAAAGAATAGTGGGATTATCATAATTATTAGGGTAACCACTAAGATCCCTTTCCTCGGTATTCTTCCGACTTTTTCGTACCAGCTTTCAGATGTCATGTTATACCCCCATTGCACCTTTTTCTTTACCCGTATAGAATCGAACTGTGTACGCTAAGACTCCTATAGCTAGGCTTATGGTGAATGCTCTCATGATTGCAGCGAAGGGAACGCTCATGATCCAATCTCCGATAATTGGAAATCCAGACCAAATCACTCCACCGATGGGCACGTTTTGCATCATTACAAAAATCCCTCCGATAAGAAAGACGAGAGCTGCTAGGCTTTTTACTCGAAACGCTCGATAGAGAGCTGTCGCAGTCCAAACGCCAGACAAAGATGCGAGTCCCATTTCACCCCAGAAATAGTAGTTGTTGTACAGCCATTTGATGACCGTCATTTGTGGTCCCATCGCCGTGCTTCGGGATCCCTCGCCGAAACCTGATATGAGTGCAATAGCGAGGAGAAACAATCCGAAAATCGAAATATACCACCTACCTGGAGTTTTCCTTATCGATTCACGAGACCAATGTCGGACTACATTAATCAAACCGACCCAAACCATGATTGTAGCCATAATTGTGATCCAGTCAACTACAGTTGTGTATGCTGTATCGGCGACTGTGCCTGGATAGTAGAAACTGAAGAGCACTATGAATGCTACTACTAACGCCAGTACCAGCGGAGGTTTATTGCTTTTATACCACGCCATTTCTCATCACCCTACAAGAATGCTCTTTAATGAAGTCCCGAGAACAGTAGCTATAGCGGTGAAGATGACGATTAGCGCAACCATCAACCATGTGCCTAAGTCTGTTCCTATGACGCTGCCTAAATGAGTTTTATCTTTAGTTAACATGGCTCCGGCAACGTAAGGTTCTGACATCATGAGTACATAATCAAACGTAGCAACTGCCCAACTTAATTTACTACTTGTTGGATTAATGTTGATTTGGAAAGCACCAGCCTCTCGACCTGCCTCACCAATTAATAATAGATTTTTCCCGCTCGAACCCGAAAATACTGTGGTTCCCACATTTTCTCTCTGCAACAAGCCTGTATACGCTAGTACAAAAGCAGTCTCTCCACCTACTCCTCCACCTCCAGGCTGACCGGTACCTATCATCCGGAGTTGAACTTTATCCGGATTGTCGCAGTCTTCAGGTTTTCCCGCTAATGTATATGCATCTCGGATTACGCCGTCCATAAGTACAAGAGTCGGCGCAGTAGAACATGAATAAACAGCGGATACCCCTGCCTCCGCGGCTTTCTTTGCAAAAAAACCCAGCATGGAAAGGGATATTAGCGTCGTTGAGGTTCCACCACCACTTCCCCCACCGCCGGTAATACCGGAGGGTATTGCGAACTGCACTTTCTTTCCTCGTTCAAGCGCGCTACCTATTCCTTCTTCCATAGCCTCAAATGGAGCTAGC
>JAGLRI010000111.1 GCA_023136395.1 Candidatus Bathyarchaeota archaeon
TTATGCTTTCAATTTCCTCGGCGGTGCCAATTCTATAGACTTCAGCGACTTCAACTGTAAACTCTGTAGATAATATATTCCCCGCGTCTGTGGTGTAAAAAATTGCATGCATGCCATAAAATTGTGGCGGGCCCGCGGGGATTTGAACCCCGGATCTCCGGCTTTCTTCCTCGATCCGGAGGCTTGCGCATCATCTACTAAGACGATTCGGCGCCTTAATCCAGGCTGGGCTACGGGCCCATCGCAACAAATATCATCAGAAATGTAATATGAAAAACATTATGCTTTCTACTTTTTTTAAAAACTTGAATCGCATTTACTCTTAACTTATAAACACAAATAACTTTTTTTACACACCAATGAGCGTGTTAGTTGATTCTATTTCGGGGAGTTGACGTATATTGCTGATGATCTTATCAAGTTTTTCAAGACTTACAGTCTCAATGCGCGCAACAAAATCCCACATTCCATAAGTAACTAACGCTTCTGTGACACCATCAATTTCTAAAACTTTTTCTGCAGTTTCGTGTTCAGTTCCCCTTTTCACGATGGCAACAACGTAAGCTTTCACAAGATGTTCCGACATATTATTTCACCCTGACTATGATTGATTAAATGATTTAAATTATTTTCTGGTCAAAAACATTATTCCGAGTAATCAACAAAAATACAAAAACGATTGAATGCAATATTTTAATAAAATCTTTAAGAACTGGAACAGTTAATGGAACTTCACGAGTGCGTTGTCATTGAAGAACTTTGAGTATAAACAAGTTATTCTTTTACGAAGCGATTTAAAAATGAGCAAAGGAAAAATCTCTGCTCAATCAGGCCATGCGGCTTTTTCAGCAGCTGAAGAGGCAAGAAAAAAATTCCCAAAGTGGTGGAAGAGTTGGATAGAGGCGGGCCAATGCAAAATAGCTCTAAAGGTAGGCTCTGAGCAGGAGTTACTGAAACTTGAGAAAGAGGCAAAGACGTTAAATTTACCTTCTAAACTTATCCACGATAGAGGCTTAACTGAGATCCCCCCCGGGACAATAACCTGCTTAGGAATTGGACCCGCACCCACCAATTTAATAAATAAAATAACTGGGGAACTCCCGCTCCTATAATGCGAGTAGATTGAACAAAAGTATTATTGGAGATCGGAAGACTCGTAAAACAAATTTTAGATTGAGGTTCATCTAACAAAACTTGAACTTGAAATAACTGTTGGTTAAGGTGTAAGTCTAAAACGGTCTCGGGGAAACAAGACTACTTCACGTATGTTTTTTTTACCTGTTAAAGCCATCATCAATCTAGCTAAACCTACAGCCCATCCTGCGTGGGGAGGCATGCCATAATCAAAAACTTGCAGGTGATACTCAAAGGATTTGGGGCTTAATCCCTGCTCCATTAACCTTTTAATTAAAAGATTTTTTGAGTGAACTCGAGTTCCACCAGAGGCTAGTTCTATCCAATTCCACATTAGATCAAACCCCTCGCTTATTTCTGGATTTTCGTCCCGAGGTTTTATGTAAAACGCCTTTGATTTGGTTGGCCAATCTGTGATAAAATAAAAGTGGGGATGGATTTTACCTAAGGTTCTATACGCGGGGGTTGAAATATCTTCACCCCACGGAATGTGTATCCCTTCTTCCTCAAGTTCTTTGAGTATTTCATCATAAGTGAAACGTTTCAATGGTATTTCTGGTACGTCAATTTTACGTTTTAATATTTTCAACTCTTTTTGGCATTTTTCCTTTACAACAGAATATACGTGACAAATTTTTTCTTCGAGGATACCCATCACATCCTTTGAGGTTGCGTAAGCCTCTTCGATATCAATAGAGATAACTTCACTCAAATGGCGACGGGTATTTGATTCTTCAGCTCTATAAACCGGACCTATCTCAAAAACCTTCTCAAAGTCCATAATCAATTGTTCCTTATACAATTGAGGGCTTTGCGCAAGAAAGGCTTCTCGGTCGAAATACGCTACAGGAAATAGTGCTGCACCCCCCTCGGTGGCAGATGCGATAATTTTTGGTGTATGCACTTCCATAAAACCGCGGTTGGAGAAAAAATCGCGTATTGATTGTAACGTTATATGCTGAATTTTAAAAATTGCTTGGTTTTCATCTCTACGTAAGTCAAGAATTCTTGCGTCTAATCGCACATCAATTTCTGCAGGGGTTCGACCTGTTACGTCTAGAGGCAGGGGGTATTTGGTTATTCCAAGTATCCGAAGCTCGCTTGGAATTATTTCAGCACCTCCAGGAGCCAATTTCATCTTTTTAACTTTACCTCTCACACCTATGCTGTATTGTCTTTGTAAAGAACCGGCTTTTTTCAGAAGCCCCTCGCTTACCTCATCGCGCGGAACGGTGATTTGAATTATACCCTCTTTATCCTGTAGTATAACGAACCTTATGCCTCCCAAATCTCGAATATCTCGAATCCAACCGAAGACTATAACCTCTTCTCCATCGAGTTCAGAATTTATCTCCGCAGAATAGTGAGTTCTACGCCATTCCCCTTTTTTATCACTTTTCATAGATAACCCCTTTTTTTAGTCTGCGAATTCGACTCTTATGGTTATTCCACGAAGCTCTTTAGCAATTTTTTTCAAAGCCTCCACATTTATCAGAGGCGATTGTCGTCTTGTCTTCCTTAAGATCACCCTAGTTTGTGTCGTATCATCTGGTATCCATATCTTATTTATTGTGATGATGCTTAATGGAGCAAATAGATCTTCCAAAAACTTTCTGTCATCTACTCCATTTTCCAAGACGCGAATCCTCTTCCCTACTTTTTTACCTAATTCCCTGAGGATTTTTCCTCCATAACTTAATAATCGGGCAACATCTCCTTTTCCAACTACTATGGCTAAAACGCGATTCGCTTCTACTGCCTTATGGAAATAAATGTCCTGAAGCGAGGGGTATGTCTTTTCAAGTGAGAAAAGTGTTTGAGCGATTTTTAAATCGATCTCGCTTATCTCTCCTGACTTAAGTTTGCTACGACAGCTGGAACACAATATCCCACTCTTTAAGCAGAAACTGCATAACTCGGTTTTCACCTCGTCTTGAAACCCCCCAAATAAAATGAAAGATAACTGAACTTTAAATTTACTACCTTATCTATCTTGTCAGTGTGATTTCAATAGTACTGACGTTGGTTGGCGTGCCACCCTCTTCGAAGGGAGCCAATTTTTGTGTACCGATGTTAATATTTTTGACTTTAACATCCGGTAAGAAACGTCGCCTAACAACCTCAACGGCATCAACAGCTCGACTGATGGCTCTACCCCGTGCTTTCACATTTACTTCTTCTACTCCGCTGTGAAAGAGGGTTATGCAAGCCAATACATAGTTCATAACTGGCTTCCGTCCTATCAACACTGCATTATTCTCTGTCATTTCACCCTTCGCTCCGTGTTTTTTCTGATACTAGAGCTTCCTATGTTTTTTCTTGGGAAATAAATATGTTACGGTTAACTGCTCCTTAACGGGAGGATTTGTTTCAAGAATCATACGTGTTTCTTATGATTTTTGAGATTTACAGAAATTTACTATTAAATTTTAAGAACTAACTTATTTCAATCGAGGAGGAAAGAACATTTAAATGATTTCATTGAGGATTTAAGGACGATGGATCTTCTTCAAGAAACAATAAACACCCTTAGTTTTTACAAGATTTTGCCTAAAAAACATTTAGGACAAAATTTTATGGTGAATAGCACCTTGTTACGAAGAATGATATCCAACGCATTCATCACTAGAGAAGATGTTGTTTTAGAAATAGGTGCTGGTCTAGGTTTTCTTACGTGTTTTCTTGCTCAGAATTGTAAACGAGTCATAACCGTTGAGGTAGACCCTAATCTTGTTAAAATATTGAGGAAAAAAGTCCTTAACTTATCGAACGTGGATATTATAGAGGGAGACATACTACGCGTCTTTATCCCCTATTTTAATAAGGTGGTTTCCACCCCACCATACTCCATATCATCTCCTCTCTTGCTCTGGCTCTTAGAAAGGAGGTTTGATATTGCTGTACTAATTTTCCAGAAAGAATTTACGGATAGGTTAACTGCTTCTGTAGGCAGCAAGAATTATGGGTGGTTAACTGTTACAACCTATTATCTGGCTGAAGTTGATATCTTGGACCCTGTGTCTAAGAGCATGTTTTACCCACCCCCAGACGTAGATTCCGTGTTGGTACGTTTGAAACCAAAGAAACCACCCTTTTCGGTTAGCGATAGAATGCTTTTTTTCAAATTTTTACGATTTTTGTTCACCCAAAGAAATAGAAAAGTGAGGAATGCCACAGCCCCCTTTCTACTTAAAAGGGGAATAAAGAGAAGAAACGTGTTAAAGTTGGCTGATTCTCTTCCTTTTCATAATAAAAGGGTGCGAGAATTAGCGCCAGAGGATTTTGGGTTTCTAACTAATGAACTCATCCAAAAAGAGAAACATTATCTAAATTAATTTAGAACCTATTTTGCTTTACTTTCAAGTTGATTTTATACCTTAAAGTATATTAACTAGAATTTCTTAAGTATCAAAAGTTTGTAGGGAATAGCATGTCAGAAGAATATGTAAAAA
>JAGLRI010000112.1 GCA_023136395.1 Candidatus Bathyarchaeota archaeon
ACATGAAAGACGGTATCATTGTTACTTATGGGGATATCGATAGTATGGTTAGTGCAATTGAATTACTGTTTAAAAATCAAGAAAAAAGAATGGAAATTGAAATAAATGCTAAAGAAACCGCTAAAGAATATACTTGGGAAAAAATTGTAGAAAAATACATAAAATGTTATGCGTGCATGTAAATATGAATGAATTTAAACTAGACGATTTTACATGATGCATTTTCCAGTTAGCCTCATTGTTAACTAGAATTTCCCAAAAAATAATATAAACTAGAATTAAAAGCTAGCTAGCTAAAAAGTTCGATTTGTAAGTAATTTTACCATCTTTATAAAAAGTTTGTACCTATGAGAAGTTTGCATCTATTCAAGAAAGATGAATAATATAATATGCAATACTTCCAAGCTGATATTTTTCTCCCCATTTTTCAAGCAACTCTAATGATGGGACAGGAAAATTCTCCCTTCCAACCCATTTTTGTATCATGAAAACAAATGCCCTTGATGCGTTTGGGTACTTTGTCAGGATAATTTGAGAAAACTTTTCTAGTGTATTCGTTGAGTAAAGCTCTTTGTCACTTATCACTTTATCCATATCCATATTCGCGTAATGGAGGATTTTCTGTGTCCAATCCTGAGGAACAACTACATCGTTCTCCTTGAGAAGATTAAGAAAGTCAAGAGTCGAATCAATATCTTCAGGGGTATAATTAGAATACATCTTACTAACAGCTAATATATCGGCTGCTATTATTGGACTTAGCAGAATCAGTAGAATCACACCAAGAGTTAAAGGAGTAGCTTTTTTAGTTGTAAACAGTCTACCCAGAAAGGAGAGATTAGTAGAAATTTTTAGCTTGAAATAAAAAAGGTCGTAGATAAATTTTAAACCTTTTGCAGCTACAAAAGCTAAGAGCCAAGATATGTATATAACCAATCTGAATAAAGGGATGGCCATATTCACATTTGGAAGATTCATCAATAATAGAATGATAAAAGCTATCGATAGAACAATATTGTGCAATCGGATGGTTTTGATGAAGCTAAGAACTGCTAGGAATAGGACGAAAGTTGAAAACATGTTCAGCGTTATGGGGGGATTGTATGAACCTAAAACAGGAAAGGTCTTTGGGAAAAGAACTGAATTGAATGCACCGAGAAGTAACACGATAAATAGGAAAAAAACACTTATCCTTACCTGTTTCTTTGAGAAGTTTAACTTTTTTAATGAATGCATGCGTGCGTTTTTATAGAATATCCTGAAAACCACTAGAATGAATGAAATTATAATAGTGAAAAGAATGAAGATCTCACGTTTCATTATTATCTGATTACTTATTACCCAACTGAATGTTTGAATAAGAAGTTTCAAGTAGGGGATAGCTAAGAGAAGAGACAATAAAAGAGCTAAGGTTAATTCAATGGTGTAAGCGTTTTTATCTTTAAAGAGAAAAAAAACTAATTGTAAGAAAAAAACACTGTAAATAATTATAGGCGTTAACGAGTGAGCAACCAATGTAGTTGCCAAAAATAAGCCAATAGGAAGTGTATAACATAGCCTCGTTGTCCAATCTTTTTGACGCTTTTGTTTTCCAACAACTAATAAAAAGAGGATTGCCAGAAAAAAGATGTAAGCAAAATTTTCCCTGATAGTCATCGAAAAACGTTTTATAAAAAATGGATTGATAGAAATAAAAAAGGATGTCAAGAGCCCAACTCTTGCACCCTCAAGTCTCCTTACAATTAAATAACTCAACACACTCATCATCCCACATAAAAATGGTCCACTAAATCTAGTTATCGTATATAACTCTACTCCCGTAGATGCTCTTAATGATGTGAGGAAATAATAGAATCCCGAGATGCCAATGTTATCCTGAAATCTATCAACCAACTCCCATGGATTAAGACCTTCTTGTAAGATTACTCGAACAATGGGAGTGTTCAACCAAGTATCCCAACCCGACCAATAACTTGTTGGAATAATTCTTATCACAAGAAGAAATCCGATAAGGAAACTGACAAGAAGCCCTAGTGTAAACTTTGAGGCATTTAATAAAGTAACCTTTTTTCGTAGCATATCCGCTTTTAAAAGTCGAGGTAAACAGATCAAGCTGGAAACTAAAGTAACGATGAATAAACTAGCAATAATCTTTGACTCCGTAATTTGAGTAAGAAAGCTAAGATAGATGGATACAAACATAGTTATGGTCATGCTAATTAAAACATCGAGCACTATGATCTCATCTAACTTCAATTCGATGGATTCGCCTATGATCCTCGTCAAATACCAACCAGGGGCAAGAAGAAGAACTATAAGTTTAATCCAATTCAAGAAGTCTGGAGCTGATGCTAATACATTAGTGATTGAGAACAGCCATAGTGTTAGGAGGGATAGAATGGGAATACTTAGCCAGAGATCGTTATGCTTCAAAAACCTAACTCCATAGAACTTTTCTATAAGCAAGTAAAATTTTTTCCTCAACGATTGTTCTCCAATCATACTTTCTTACACTAGATCTAGCATTTTTGGCTAATTTCTTCCGAAGACTAACGTCAAGGCAAAGTCTAATTATTGCCTTTGAAAGAGAGTCTGAGTCATCTTCACACATTAAACCATTTATGCCATTATTAATAAATCGTCTATTACCTTCCGTGTTAGTTGCTATCACTGGAAGTGAACAAGCGAGGTACTCAACCGTTTTCCCTGATGGTTGGGAATCGAATGCTGGTACAATAGGAATGTAAGATATTGCGATATCTACTGCTGAAAGAAACTTAGGCACCTCGACATATTTTATATACCCTAAAAAAAACACTTTATCTGAAAGTAAAAGGGTCTTGGTAAACAATTTGAGCCGGGGAAGGTCTTCACCTTCTCCAAGTAATATCAATCGAAGGTTTTCAATTTTCATACAAGCCTTCCACATGGCTCGGATTAATTCTATAATTCTTCTTTTTGGGTTAATGCTTCCTAAATAAACGAGGACGATATCTTTATTTTGGATACCATATCTGGATAATAACCAACGGTTTGTACTAATAGGTTTAAACTTTTGGAAATCAGCGCCTAATGGTGCAATGAATATTTTTTTCATTACAAAACGTCCTAAAATTTCGTTCTTCACCGCTTCATCAATAACGAATATTGCATCAAAAAACATAGATTCAAATTTTAGAAACTTTTTAACTAAACGGTAAAGTAAAGACGGTTTCTTTCTATCCTCTATAGGACCTGATCGAATGTCATAGATCCATTTAACTTTTCTAGAAGTGAATTTAATGAGAAAAGAAGAAGTATAAGAAAAGACATGTGCTATATCAACATCATTATCCTCAATTATTTTCGAGAGTATCCTGCTGGCAAGAAAATTAAATTTTAATGTTTCGAGCGATCTTCTTTTAGTAGTTTTAACCCTGATTCTTCGAACCACAACTTTGTCAACAACTTCATAAGTCTTTTCATTAGATTTAGCTGCAGCGATGACATGAACCTTATGTCCCAGTTTAGCCACATTTCTAGAATATTCAAATACAGCCGTAGATCCTTGTCCTGGATAATAAGAAAAAGCGATAAAACAGATAGATAGTTTTTTTTTCATTATTTCCAGCCTTTTTTAGTTAAGCAAAGTTTTATAGACTTCTACAATCTTGTCTGCCACTTTTTCAAACGAGTGTTTTTTTGCTGTGATTTGTGCATTTTTTGACAATCTTTCTGAAAACTCCTCATTTTCTAGGAGATGGAGAATACCATCAGCGAATTCTTTCGGGTTTTGCCCTGTCAGATACGCATCCGTTCTATGAGTTAAAAGATTTCTATGCGATTTATGATCCGTTGCTACAATACTTCTTCCTGTGGCCAAGTACTCTAAAACCTTTGTAGGAACCATAACATTAAAAAACGGAAAAGCCACTTCGTGATATGCAACCGCTATATCCAACGACTTCATGAATTGTAACACTTCATCATGAGACGTAATAAACTTTGTAAAAAACACAGAACCCTCAAGTCCTTCTTTTCTAATCAAACTTTGAAAGTATTTTTCATCATTTAAAGGCCCCATCATTACAAGGTTAACTTTTTGTCTAACTTGATTTTTAAGCACTTTAAAGGCTTCAATAATCCTATTAGAATATCTTGTTAGTGCAATACTACCAACGTACCCAATCACCTTTCCGTCAATACCGAAAAAATCTCTAATCTCCTTTTTTCTAAGGCTTTCTGCTTTTGATACATCCACCCCATCCCCTATAATCACCTTAATATTCGTTTCTTTTACACCCCTCCTTACTAAGATGTCTCTTAATTCGTATGAAATAGCTATGACTTTATCAGCTCGATTCATACAGAAATTGTCTAACTTATTTAACAACGGAGCTATAATTTTTGGTATTCTCTTTGCGTGCACTCCAAAATCAATCCACAACCCTCGAATATCGTAGATTATTTTAGTTTTCCCAACAAATCTCTTTAATAGTAGTGCTGGTAGAATTGAAGAAAATGGATTTTTTGCATGAATAATGTTAT
>JAGLRI010000113.1 GCA_023136395.1 Candidatus Bathyarchaeota archaeon
CATGGGATTAAAATTTAATCCCCACCCCAAACACACAATTAAGAAATGTTACATGCAGATGATGGTGTTTTGATTATTTGGTTAAACTAGAAAACCCAGTTTCTCCAAAACTTGGCACATGGGTTCATAGTAACTTCCATGTTTAACATCCATACCGTTTATAGTAGTAATGATTTCACTTCTCACCATAGTCTCCTTATTAATTAGATGATCTTCAACGAAAGCACTAATTACATCCTTATAGTTTCGTATCATCTCTGTAGCAAGACCCAACGCTTCGTTTTTAATTTCTTCAATTTCTTTTTCTACTTCGATTTTACTTTTCTCACTTAGTAGTCCCTTGGTTAAATATGTCTCTTCTCTTCCAACAGGTATCCTTATCGTAGGATTTTTAAGCCCATATAAATCGAGAGCTGACCTTTTTGCAGTAACTAAGTCATGTAATCTGCCCTCTTCTTTCCCTTTTTTTAACTCCGTATAAACAGCGGTACTACCCATTCTCGTAACTACTTCAGCAAAGAAGTGCTTAGATGAGGACAATGGTATCATTTTTGACGGACGATGAACGCTTCTCCCAAATGTGCCATCAGCAGAAGGTTCTATCGTTACAAGAATGGGCTCAAGGCCAACTAAGTATGAGGGTAAGGTATGCCCTCCAAATTCATGATATCCTGTTTGAATTTTCATTTCAGTTGTAAGAAATGTATCTACTGGAGGACCATGAAAGAACCTTTTAATCTCTCCTACCAGTAGTTTATTCGTTAACTTCCCTTCCATACTTGCTTTATAGCTTGCTTTAGAGACTATTTCCTCCACTTTTCCCGCAACTACACCATCCGTTAGATAGGATAGTGTTATTATGTCTACATTAACTGGTTTGTACCCAAATCTGGAGATGTAATAGTTGAATAATTCTTTTCTACTTTCTTCTCGAGGTCTAGGGAGTATCAGGTGTCTGGAGAACCTTCTTGCTATTTGCGAGTCTATGTTCCTTGTGCGAGCAACAGAAGTTATAATTATGTAGGCTGGGTGATTAAAATCAATGAGCCTATCTATCTGCCTTCTAAACTCTTCTAACATCGGCTTTGGTTCTCGGGGAATCATTTCAAATCTTCCAGGAGTCCTTGAACCAAGCAATTGTCTAGCATCATCATACGCTATTAACAGTGGTTTCTCTTTAGCCACGCGCGCGCACTGATCAAAAAAATCTATGACATCTTTAGGTTCAGTCTCTTTTTTCTGGAGCATCGTTTTTCCATCTATCAGAAAATAATCTTCTTTTTTAGCTTCATTTGCAATACAGTGAAGGGCATAAGTCTTTCCTGTTCCAGTTCTCCCCAAGAATAAAGAACCAGATTCAGCTTGAATTAGCATTTTTTTATGTTCATGGTTTCCATCTTTAGTTAACTTATTTAGATATTTTAAGTATCCCACAATATCGCATAATTCTTTATGAATTGAAGGGAAACCTACGAAATTTTCATATAAACTGATCTCCCTCGGTTTAAATTCTTTAAGATCCATATTATCCCTAGAAACGTTACTACATATTAGGATAATATGCTTTATTATACTATACCAGCAGGTATTTTTTACCTACCTTACAAGGATGAATAACACTATTAAAAAATTATCTGAAGTAAATCTCAATTGTAAAGACCTTTACAAGATGCATGCATCAAACCTTAAGTTAGCTAGCTACTAATATATGAAGCATGAAGGAGGTGAAAAAATCCCACTTTATGTAGTTCTCGGAAATTGGACACAGAAAAGGATGGAAACTATAAAGACTGTATCAGAACAGATAAAAAAAGGGAAAAACATCTTTGAATCTTTAGGAATTGAAATAAAAGCCCTTGTTTTTACAATGGGACGTTACGATATGATAGGAATATGTGAAGCACCAGATGCAGAGACAATTACTAAGGCCCTTCTGAGTTGGGGTAGTGAAGGACTGGTCAGAACAGAAACTCTAAGAGCATTCACAGCAGAGAAAATAAGTGAACTAGTAACAGGAATATAGTTATATATCAAACAATATTCCCTCCCTCTTTTTTATTTCTTTAGGTTGGTTGGATTAAATTTTAATCCCAAACCCAAAGGAACTTACCTTCAATTCTTCAGCCCGTTAGACGGAAATCAATGCTGTTGCATGTGATGTTTGGAAGAATCTGCTCTCAGAAAGATATGAAAATACGTTATAACTCAGCTTAAAAATAGCGTAGAATGGCTATGTGGAGGAAAGTATGATGAAACTTAAGTTACATGAAATTGAATTGAACACTAAGAACCCAGAAGCCAGTAAAAGATTCTATAATGATCTATTGGAAATCCCAATCAATTTAGACCAAAAGGGGTTGAATTGTTTCAATTCTGGATGGCCTGGTCTTGATATAGATGTATCCACTCACTTCCCGGGTAAAGTATCTATTTCATTCCTCGTCGAGGACATCGATCAATTCGTTGCAGAGTTGCGAGAAAAAGGTATTCAGGTTGATGCGCCGAGTGATTCGCATCTTGGAATGCGTGCCACTGCATTGGAAGACCCCGATGAATATCGAGTTGAAATCCAAGCTCCAAGAAAGAAATCGCCTGATTGGTTAAGAAAGATGATTGAGTAATGAACTAAAAACGATGTACATACATGGCATGGTAATAATGTGCGTACAATTAAGACATCAATATCCCTATAACAAGAATGATGAAAAATATTCCATTACTTATCCCGAGAAATGTGAGAAGTCTCTTCTTTGAAAACGTTACAAAATCGTTTGCTTTTTTAACAAAGGACGTGAACGGTTTTAATATTGGAAGAAAAACAACAGCTCCGATAATGTTAATTGCCAGATGAACGAGCCAAACCCCGATAGCGGTGGGATTTCCGGTAGCAAGAGCAGCTAACATGACGTCAACAACCGTACCTACATTAGCCCCTATAATATAGGGCATAATGTGATGTTCTTCCTTTAAAATACCCGTTGCAGCCAATGGAATCAGTATAGAAACCATGACGGAGGTGCTCGGAACTATTATGGTGAATGTTAAGCCGGAGAGGAAGGATCTAAACGGACTGCCAAACGCGGATTGAATTAACCGCTTAGACGCCCCCCCCGCAAACACCGAAGTCATGTACTTCTCTAAATTTATTAAAGATAGAATTAACAAAAGGATGCCACATACAAATCCACCCCACGCAGGAATGTAATTGAGTAAAATATGGGTCCATGGTGTCACGATATCGAGAAATGAAGGAATAGCTGATAATCCAGGAATACGGGTAAAGAAATTCGCTCCAAAAAGTGCGAGATTAGTGAATACACCAAAAAATTGTTCTAGGGGTAAGCAAATTAAAAACGTACAGATGTTATAACAGTAGTGCAACATCGCCACCATAAAAGACGCTCTTAACAAGTTTTTTTCTCGCCGTATATACCCCATAACGGAAGTGAGTTGGGAGGTAATCGTTGTGCCTACTTCGGCACCAATAATTGTGGCTACTGCGGTGCTCATCGGTAAGACGCTAGCGGATACGAGTGCAATGACGATGGAGTCAAAAGCCCCGCTACTTTGAATAAGAGCGGTACAAAACCAGCCAGCGAGAGCACCTATCGTCGGATTGTCCACTGAACTCAAAACGGTTAATGCACCACCCTGACCAAGCAAAGTCGCTGAGTCCTTGATTAAGCAAATGGAAGATATGAAAAAATACATACTTAAAATAAGTCCAACTAAACGAAACCGATTAGAACTAAAGACGGACCTTAATGTAAAGGTTGTTTCCTCCAGAGCGTGTTCTATTTATTCCAATAGGTTGAAATAACAATATATATGGCTTTTTAGGATTAAAGGAATATAACGTAAATACTCTTATACCAATTGAAGAGTTATATTTCGGGAACGCGGTGAAAAAAATGAGTCGGATCTTACTTAACTGGTTTGAGAAACGTCGTAAATCGAAAACCCTACAACTCGCACAAGACCAAATAACAAAAGCCATTGGTACAGTATTAGAACTCGATAAAGCACTTGCCTACTTTTCTGAAGGTAGAAGGGAAGAAGTGGAACAATCCTTAGAACGACTGTTTTCAGAAGAAGTAATAATTGATAACCTGAGAAAAAACGTATTCGAGGAGTTATCAAAGGGTGAATTGCCGCCAAATTACCGTGAAGACCTTTGGGGCCTTGTTGAACATTTAGATATAATGGCGGATTATGTGAAAGATTCAGCACGATGCCTAAAACTTTTGTTGGAGACGAAGGTTCCAAAAGAAATTCTAGATGTATTGGTTAATATGTCGAAGCTCTTAGTGGAATGCACCGTTTTTCTGAGTAGCAGCATTGAAATGCTTGGAGTCAATCCATCACAGGTAAGAGAGATTGCAAACGAAGTGGATACAATAGAGGATCGTGTTGATGATGCATACTTACAAACAAAGTTGTTGTTCTTTAAGTACACCAATGAGATGGATTGCGCCACTATGATCGTTCTGAGAGACTTTACAGAGTATTTAGAACGTATA
>JAGLRI010000114.1 GCA_023136395.1 Candidatus Bathyarchaeota archaeon
ATTCCTACATGTCAAGAAGGAGCATTACAAATCGTTAACGGCAAAGCAAGGCTCATAAGCGAAGTTTATTGTGATGGGCTAGGGGCGTGTATTGGTGAATGCCCACAAGAAGCAATAATTATTGAAGACCGTGAGGCAGAGGAATTTAATGAAGAGATGGTAAAGAAACATTTAAGGAAAAAAGACGTGCAAACCCAAGTTCATACACCCATGCAGGGGAAGAAGAGTACCGAATTCAGCCCACCCGATAGTTTTCCTTCAGAGCTTACTCAATGGCCAATACAACTGAGATTAATACCACCACAAGCAGCATATTTCCAAGATGTAGATTTGTTAATAGTTGCTGATTGCGTTCCCTTTGCTTACGCCAATTTTCACCAAGATTTACTCAAAGGGAAATCCATTGTCATTGGTTGTCCAAAACTGGATGATATATCATTTTATGAAAAAAAGCTTACAGAATTGTTTCGTCAATCGAAAATAAGAAGCGTTACAGTAGTCAATATGGAAGTTCCTTGCTGCAACGGATTATATAGGATTACAAAGGAAGCATTGCAACGTTCAGGGAAAAACATTCCAATTAAACAAATCATCATTGACATGAAGGGAGAAAGGAAACAGTAGAAGTGAAATGCTTCTCCTCCCAAATAGAAGTTTTTTTCATGCATGCATCAATGAAGTGACAAGCATTCTTGTCAGCATAGAAAAACTAGATGAAAGTAATCCTTAAAATAACTTACGTGTGGCGTACAAAAGAGCACCACAAATTAGCATCTCCCTAATTAGGGAGATACTCGATATTTAGTTTTAGCTAGAAATAGCTTCTTCATATGTGAAGACACAATGCACGCGCGCACATTCAATACTTAAGCGATCCTTTTCATTTTGTGACTGTTAAATAATTAAAAAAAGATAAATAAAGAGGAGTTTACTTAAAAACAAACAAAAAAGGGTGTAGGAGGATTAAATTTGAAGGTGCATGAAGCCATGACTAAAAATCCGGTGACAGTAAAACCAAATTCTTCAGTTCAAGATGTCGCTAAAATTATGAGTGAAAAAAAGATTGGGTCCATCATAATCTCGGGAAATGGCGAGTTATCTGGAATTTTAACTGAGAGAGATCTCGTAAGAAAGGTCTTGGCAAGGGGGAAAGATCCTAAGAGCGTTAAGGTTAATGAAATAATGTCAAAACCGGTTGTCCGCATCAACGAAAATTCTGATCTGTTGGATGCTTCGGAGTTGATGAAGAAGAAAAACATTCGACGTCTTGTAGTAGTAGATAAAACTAAAAAGATAGTAGGAATTTTATCAACGAATGACATGGCTAGAGTTATGAGAAGAGCTGTTGAAGAATTAACAACAACCTATTATCTTATGTCTCGGGAAAGGTAAATGATTTAGTATTTTCTATTCTAAAGAAGCAGATTTTATTATTGGTGCCATACTCTCTGGATCCACAATGACATCGACAATAGCTGGATTATCTGATTTGAAAGCTTTTTCTAAGGTTTTATCTAGATCTTCTGGTTTTTCCACTTGATATTCGTCCCCACCACAAGATTCAGCAAAGTCGGCTAAATTTGGATTATCAAATTCTGTTCCAAATTTTTTATACTCATACATTATGGGTGCGCGCATTCCGTCTAACATGCATACATGCATTAAGAGTGGGATGTACAGTTAGTATATACATTGTATACACTAATTTTTTATATCGTTTACCGATATCTAGCAAATGGAGAGAACATTAGTGTCGGTAAAGGCGAGAAATAGCTTTAAAATTACTGGTACATTACAAGGAAAAGTTCTTACGACGTTGATAGAGGGTCCATCTTCGGGTGTAGATCTAATGAAGAGATTGAATCTAAGTAGTCCCGGCACAATCTATCCCGTTTTAAAGGGTTTAATGAAAGAGGAATTCATAGAATATGCCCCGCATGAGATTCCGGGAAAGAAAATGTATGTACTCTCAGAAAATGGAAAGGAACAATTAAAACTAATTTTATTAGGGATAAGCAGGAGATTTTTATCTCACTATGCAGAGCCTTATTCACAGTCTTTTATAGATTCATGGGAGAACCTAATTAAGATTAAACCAAATCAGGAAGTTCTGTGTACATTAGACTACAAACCTATAAAACAATGGCTGCAAAAAGCTGTTGTAACTTATCTTCCAGTACCAGAACAACCCGTTGGTACCTACGACCACATCATCTGTACGATGGTTGGGACATTAATATTGTATGGATGGGAAAGAAATGAGATCGCAAATTATCTTTCAGAAATAGTGAAAAGTCTTAAACCGAAAGGAACTTTACTAATAGCAGAAGTCGAGAAGTCAAATAATATGTTTATGGAGATATTCTTCAAAGAGGTTTTAGGTTACGGAAAGGTTCCAGGAATATCTAAAGAAGAGTTGAAAGATCTAATTGAAAACTATAACATGAATGTTAAAAAAATGCTTAGCTGGAAAGGCTTACTAATCAGTATTTCAACAAAGCCTGAATAAGAAATGAATGGTTCTTGCTTCGGTCTTTTTTCTGACCCTTTTTTAGTTATAAAAGTATCTTTTTTTAGAGTTTGTTGCTTAGAGGATCCCTAAATTTCTTAGTTTCAACGCAGCAGACATGTTTCCTTTAAATCTAAGTTTTCCAGTCATGAAGGCTCTTTCACCACTCATTTTTCCATTAATCATTTTTACATAATCGGTGTCTTTCATCTTAACAGTTATTGTAGGGGATGGGTGCATCTCTTCTTTAATTTCAATTTTTTGGTCTTTTAGGGTTATGGTCCAATTGCCTCCGTTGTCTCCGGTTATATTCATTTGAACTACACAGTCAACACCCTCTGTTTTACTGGGATCAAATTTCTGTGGTAATATCTTTTCGAAAAAATCTTTAGGTGTTTTTGCTTCCACACAACTCACCTCAAATGTATTATGCGACTATACATGTACCGCTAGAATTTAAGCCTTAATAATCCCTAACACTAGTTGACCGTGGGAATTTTAAGAAAATCTTTACTTCAATAGGAGATTTTTTCTCATGAGGAGTTTATACTCTATTTTTTAGTTGTAGCTTTTAGTAATATTCTTTCTTATTAATTTATAAACGACGTCTGACAAAAAAAGAATTCCCTCCAACTACGGCAGATAAAGGAAGGGGACCAATGTGAGCGCGTGGTCTTCAAACATGTAAGGGGAAGAAGGTTGAGTAGAAAATGAGAGCAGCCATATTGGAAGATAGGAGAAAATTGGTGATAAGGAATGTACCAGAACCTGTTCTAGACAAAGATGAGGTTTTAATTAAGGTACAATATTGTGGAATATGCGGCTCAGATTTACACGTTTTCTTGGAGGGTTTGAGAACAAGTCTTGGTCACGAGTATTCGGGAGACATAGTTGAGACAGGGAAAGGCGTAGAGGGATTAGAGATAGGAGACCCAGTGGTCGTAAAACCCCGCGGATGTGAAGAGTGTTACTGGTGTAAACGGGGGGAAATTGGACTCTGTGATAAATTGTTTCTACGCACTACAGGAAGAAATGTTGGTGCTTTTGCTACCTATGTTAAAGCCAAATTTGATCAAATTCTTAAACTTTCAGATGAACTAACCCATGAACAGGGAGCCATAATTGAGCCTACTTCTGTTGCTTTGCACGCGGTAAATATGTCAGGAATGAAGATAGGTGATGTTGTTGCAGTGCTTGGTTTAGGCCCCATTGGGCAACTTGTAGCGAGATTGGCAAAATTAAACGCTAAAGCGGTATATGCCACCGAGACAAGTCAAACTAGGATTGAGCTTGCGAATAATGTAGCAGATGAAGTCATAAATCCAAAGGTAACCGATCCTGTTGATAGAATTCTTGAACTAACTAACGACAGGGGAGCAGACATCGTATTCGAGTGTGCAGGAAAAGAAGAAACAACTCAGGATTCAATAGCCGTAGCGAGGAAGAGAGGAACAATCGTTATACCAGGAATGTGCTTTGAAGCTGTTGAAACATCATTTATAGACATTGTATTGAAGGAACTAATCATTAAAGGATCCCTAAACAAAAACATGGCTGAATTTGTCTCTGCATCAGAAATTATTAAAAAAGGGATAATTGATGTCAACCCCCTTTTAACAGTGAAGTTTCCCCTCGAAGAAATTGATAAGGCATTCGATAAAGCCTTGAAAGGTGAGGGTGGAAAGATTCTCGTGAAACCTTAGAAAAAGAGCGCTTATGCTTTTACGATTGTCAACATTTTCGAAAAGGTGTTGAAATGATTTCACACAAAGGGAGACTCGGGAAATTAATTTACAGCGTAGGCAATATGGGTGTGACGGGTTTCCTCCAATTGATGAGCGTATACCTGCTCTTTTTCCTTATTGATGAAGTTCACATGGATCCTTGGCTAGCGAGTCTCATCTTTTTTATTTCTTACGGGGTTTGGAATGCGATAAATGACCCAATAA
>JAGLRI010000115.1 GCA_023136395.1 Candidatus Bathyarchaeota archaeon
TGAAATTCCTAAACTAGACTTCGGTTTAAAACATAACGCTAGCTAGCTAACAGAAAGGAGGTGAGCGAATGGCTAGAGATCCTGTTTGTGGTATGGAGTGCGACGAGAAGATCGCGAAGTGGAAGACTACTCACACGAGAAAGACGTACTACTTCTGCGCGCCGGGATGCCAGAAAGCCTTCGAAGCGAATCCCCACAAATACATGAAAATGTAAACACGTCTACCCCCTCTTTTTTTGAGCATATTTGACTGATGAAAATGAAGAATGAAAATAGGGAGAGTGAAATACTACAAGAAAGATGCAATGTGTCCATTCTGTTCGAAACCTCTACGAAGTGATGTCTTCACCAAGAATGCGTTACTGTGATTAGTTAGTTACTTAGATGAATAGCTTCTATTGGGTTAAACTTGTCAAAAAAGAAGTTTTGTTCTACTGGCTTCCTTTCTCGTGATTTTGCTAATTTATCTTTAAGTCGTTCCTCTAGCTTCTCCCAAATACTTTTGATACCACTTTCGTATCCTAATGCAAATACGACAATGACTCGGTATCTTTCGGGAAATCCAAGAGCGTTCTTAACTTCAGCTTCGTTCCAACCAGCCATCTGATGAACTCGCAAACCTTGATGTTCCGCTTCAATAACCAGACACATAACACTCAAACCCGCATTGTACGCATAGTATGGTAGACCATTCGTCCGACAATCTTTTTCAGGATTAGCACCAACAGCGACTAGATAGGGAGCTTTCTTAGCCCAGCCATTCCCTAACGATAAAGCTTCTTCGAGGGCGTTACGTGACGAATGATCGCGGTGCACAAAAATATAATTCCAAGATTGATTATTGAAACATGATGGAGCCCATCTAGCCGCTTCGATGAGAAGTTCAAGTTTCGCGTTTTTAACATCAGTCTCCTCAAATACCAATGGGCTTACTCGTTTTCGTAATTCAGGTAAAATGTCCATTTGACTTCACAAAATATTTCATGTAGCTAGCCTTTTAAGATGCGCGGTTAATGAATTTTTTTAGGACGATCATAAAAGGTTTAAAGGGTTTCTTGATGTGGGATTGTTTTTTTACTAAATTGTTTCATTGTATTTTTAAAATGGGCGCGCGAACATCGAGTTTTTCGCTTCTATGGACTTACATCTAAAGAAAAAAAAACTCAAAACAAGCTTCAAACCGCATAAATGTGTGGTAGCGGGGGATGGATTTGAACCATCGATCTTTGGGTTATGAGCCCAACGGGCTTCGGCAGGGATGTTCTCCCTTTAGCCTGGCTACCCCACCCCTATATGAGGAAGTACTGGTACTTTCCTACGCTACGGTTGTTCCCCCGCCATCTAACTTGTGATAGATGAAGTTTCTTAAATGTTTTTATTTTTTTCCTAATATGTGATGCAAATAGTATTGCATACACACGTGCTCTTATTAGAAATCATTTGATAGATGTGCATGTATGCAATGAGAATGGATTATATTTTATGCACAAAACCTTTACTTGAAAAAATAAAAGATGTGGAAGTTGATTTATGACCAAGAAGAAGGAGAACTACGAACCCTTCTGATCCAGCTTCAGTGATTGGAACGTTCATTTTTTAGCAAACTGTAATTTAATCAGGGCATACATGCATCCTAAACCCAATAACCTAATAAACATAATATCCTATATCATAAAAAAAGAAAGTTGGGAATTTTAATAGGTTTTTGGGATAAATTGTGGATGAGAGCACTCATAAAAAGATATTGCAGTCTAATATTGAGCTTCATGATGAGGAAGCAATATTTTATGATCAAATACATTTTGAAATTTGGAATAAAATAGAACAACAAAGAATATCTCATGTACTAACGAGTGCTACTGCTCTAATTGATAATAACTATTATCGAGCTCTTGATTTCGGTGCAGGAACTGGAAATTTGACGGGAAAACTCTTACAGATGGGATTTGAGGTCTGGGCTGTTGATATCTCAACAGAAATGTATTCAATCCTAAAAAATAAATTCGCAAGTTCGTTTTCTAAAGGTAAGTTAAGAATTATCAATGCAAATATCGAAGAGCTATTTTTTAAAGAAAAATTTGACCTGATAACATGTTATTCAGTATTACACCATTTATTTAATTATTTGGAAGTTGTAAAAACTCTAACTACTTTTCTTAAAAAAGGTGGTGTTATGTATTTAGACCATGAGGCGTCTCCCTTCTATTGGCATACAAGTCAAATAAGGCGACTTTACGTTTGGTCAGTGTATTTTTTAAATAAAATCTATAAATTCGTAAAAAGGATTAGATCACCATCTTTTAATTATGAATGGTCTGATTATCACTGTAAAAACGAAAATAACATAGATCATACGGCAATAGAAAAGATATTTCGAGATAACGAGTTTAACTATTATGAAAGAAAAGATTATCACCTTCACAGAACAGCTTTTAAAAACCCATTTTTCTCTGCTTATCGGTTATTATGTAAACCAGATATGAGTTATTGGATTGCAAAAAATACTTAATTATTTTTCAAAATATTTCTGTTTTTTGCGTGCATGTCATTTCTAACTTTGTTACATATACCCTAATGCTCTTAGTCTACGCATTACCTGTTCCTTTTCTTTGTCCTGTGCTCTTCCACTTCTCTCTGAGACTTTAGTTGTTTTCAACTCTTTAACAATTTCATCTATTGTTGATGCATCCGACTTTACTGGATTTGTACATGTTTGGCATCCAAGGCTCCTGTATCTAAGACCATTTTTGCTAAAGTACAAGGGATTAACCGGCAATTCTTTTTCTTTTACGTACTCCCACACATCAAGCTCAGTCCAGTGAAGGATGGGATGTCTCCTCACGTGGTGTATGTCACCAAAGTCAGATTGGTAAATATTCCAGAGCTCTACGTCCTGCAACGACTCGAAAGGAGCATCTCCTCCTTCCCCCTCTTTTTTCTTGCGTAGCAATCGCCACCTGAACTTCTTATCTCTTGGTGAAGACACTCGTTCCATATTTCTTATGTAGTGTTCGTCTCGCCTAATCGAAACGACAGCAACGTCGTAACCTTTTTCTTCGATTATGTTCCTCAAAACATCCGTTTTAAGTTTCTGGCAGCAATCTTTGTGTTCAGTTCCCTTCGTTGGATTAAGTTTACCTGCTTGTGGGCTTTCAGCAACCACCAAGGGAAGGTTCCATTCTTTAGTTATTTTATTACGAAATTCATACATTTCTGGGAACTTCCATCCCGTATCTATGTGAACCACATCCCACGGTACCTCCCCAAAAAAACTTTCTTTAATAAGGCTCAACATAGCTGTAGAGTCTTTCCCGGTACTCCACAACACACAAGGGTGTTTAAATTGGACTTTAGTTTCCCTTAGAATAAAAATGGATTTATTTACAAGTTCACTCAAGTGTTCATTCATCTTTCATTCCAAATTTAACTTTGTTGTTGCAACTAAATGGGTTTCTTCACTGTTGTAACTAATCATATATAAATTTTATACACTACTAATTCCAATAGAAAGATTAATGCCATCCATATCAACTGGAATCGGAATTCCATAGGTGGATAAAATAGTTGGCGCTAAATCATACAAGTTAGCCCTAATGGCCTTTCTCCCTTTAATCCCTGATCCTATAATAGCGAGAAACCCAGGAACATCAATGGGATCATGAGCTCCATCGTGACCTCCACTCCACATTGGGGTCTCATTGACATATTCTTTTTTAGATTTTTTTGTTGTTTCTAATCGCCTAGCCGCTTGCCATCCGGTGTTAAAAATAGTCATGAGGTCTGGTGCATTTCGGATTAAAGGTCCCAAATAAATCTCTTCCCTCTTCAACACCTTTTTAATTGGTTTTTCCCCATCGATTTCCAAGTTTTCAAGGAATTGAATTATCTCCTCTCTGACTTCATTGTATTCCTCACCTTGTTGAATGACTCCCTTTGGCTCTCTCCCCTTTACATTAAGCCATAGATCTCCATAGCCATATGAAACTGCCTTACTTCTCTCTAGGTCAATTTTTCCTCCTCTAACTTTTAAAATTCCTTTCTTCTTGAGGTAATCATTAAGTAATACCTCTTTTTGAATGGGACAAAAACCATGATCCGATAACAAAATTGTTAAAGTATCTTTTGGTATTGCGCTTAGAAATTTGTCTATGATTTGATCTAACTTTTGATAATATTTTTTAATTTTCAAACCATATTCACTCTCCTTTTCTTGATGTATCTCTTCTATATATTTCCAGAAGAAGTGCTGAATTCTATCTGTACCCATAAACACTGCCATAAAAAAATCCCAATTTTCTTTTTCCAAAAGGTAAAGGCTAATTTCACTCAACTCATCAGTTATTTCGTTAATCCTTTTGAAAAATAAGTTAGGATCGCTTTTAACTCTCTTGAGAATATCAGTTTCTACGTCCCCGATAACTATTCCAGTTCTCCCAAAT
>JAGLRI010000116.1 GCA_023136395.1 Candidatus Bathyarchaeota archaeon
CAAGCTTCATTGCGTTTCACCCCAATACGTTTGTAATATGTATAGGTGAAATAATTAAGGATTTCCACTTATTTTTTTTCTACTAGTTTATGTATGCACACATTACGGCTATTATATTTTTTAAGTTAAACCATACTTACTTGGATGAAGAGGAGAATTTTTCTAAAAGAAATGCATAAAGACTAATAAACGAGCGTTAAAAGGGCTATTTTATAAAAGACGTGCCTTTTTCACTTTTAAAGATCTGTTTTTTTAGTTCTTTAAGATAATCATTAAGTTCAATCTTTTCTTTGTTTTTAGTCTTCAGCAACGTATTCACCAAATAATATCTTCTCCTCAACTTGTATTTGAAGAACTACCCTTTAACTCTCGTGCGCGCGCATTACTTATTCAATTATTTAGGTTTGAGGAATTCCTCGATTTTTTTTGAAGTTGTATCCGATATTAGCGCAGGTTCTGATTCTCTAAGCTCTCGCTCTCTTTTTCGTATAAGTTCTACATTCTTACCAAAAAGGCGTAATAATAACTCGTTCGTCTTTTCACCTTCCCAATAATTATAAAGGTAAAGCGCAGCAGCATAGGCAAGCCACTCCGCATGTCTACGTGAGAAATGTATTTTTTTACTGTATTTTTTGTCTGTCTTTAATGTTAGAACATCTTCTCGAAGTTTCTTTTCAATCAGTTCGGAGCAATAACTCCAATCTTCAATTATTAATTTTCCGATATCTGGAAGCACTAGTTTTATTGGAATTGCTCCTACAAGAATCATCAGTCCTATATGCTGCAATCCTATGGAGGCTTGATAAGCGAATTTATTATACCATGAATCTTCATTTTCTAGGATCTCTTTTTGAATTTCCTTAACATTCATCCTTTTAATTTTAGTTATGTTCCTAATTTCATTGCGAGCCTGTTCTAGAGTTTTGAACTTATTTTCGTCAAATTTTCGATAAGCATATTCCCTACGTAAAAACTCAGGGATGTTAGCAATTTGTTCAGGGAAGGAAAGTTCTTGTCTAAATCGAAAAGCCCTATAAATTGCAAAAATAGCTATTATTGCGGGAACAATAATAGGGGTTAAAAAACGAATAATATCAAGCATTTCAATTAAAGCATTCATTTAATTACTTAAATTTATTTTACTTACCTTTCTTTTCTTAGTCTGTCATTTCTGATAAAGATATCTCGATCTTTTTCCCTAAAAATCGAGAAGGAAATTTATGTTTGAAAAAAATACATGCATGCATTTAGCTAATTAACCTTAAAAATTAAAATTGAATAGTATCTTTTGGGATTATAAATGGGTTACAATTACTCTGAAGAAGAGATTATGAAAAATGTCAAAATCGCACTTGGAATTCTTCTTAAACATGATTCTTCTCTCTTAAAAAATGATGTCAATGAGAGGTCCATTTCTCACAAATTGGCAGAATACTTACAGAGACAGTTTCCAGATTGGAATGTAGACTGTGAGTACAACCGAAAGGGTATTGAAATAAAGCTATTGAATAAAATACAAGAATGTGAAAAACATAAAGCCAGTGACAGAGTGAATCCTGACATTATTGTTCATCAAAGAGGCATACCAAACAATTTGCTTGTTATAGAGTTAAAGAAGAAAGATCTAAATTCTGAATGTGATATCAAGAAATTGGAATTATTCACTAGCGACGAGGAATACGCGTATTCTTTAGGTTTATTTCTTCATTTTAACAATTCTCGACCGGAGTTAAAATGGTTCAAAGATGGAAAAGAAATTTATCACGAACGCTTTAAGGATTTACAATTCTCATATGAAGAAGTATTGTAGCAAGCTATAACCCCGAGGAAATCAGGATAGGCGTGCTCGGATCGCACTCAGCCTTGGAAATGAGTCATGGCGCCAAACAATCAGTATTTCATCTTTTTATATTTCTCATAGTAATAAGGATTTTACATGAAGGCCATATTCTTGGATAGGGACGGCACGATTATCGAGGACACGGGATATGCCCATAAGATAGAGGACCTCATTCTTTTTCCCGAGGCAGTCGAGGGCTTTAAACTGCTTAAAGACGAATATAAATTCTTCATTATCACCAACCAATCCGGAATCGAGAGGGGGCTGTTTACCGTTGAAGATTTCATAAAATTCAACAACTATCTGATTGAAAAGCTAGCTAACTACGACATAATCATAGAACGGACGTATTTCTGCCCGCACGAAGGCGGTTGTGATTGTAGGAAGCCAAGTACGAAGTTTGTCAATGAAATTGTCAGCGAATACTCGATAGACTTAGCGAGGTCGTGGGTGATCGGAGACCACCCATCTGATGTAGCCATGGGTACTAAAGCCGGATGTAAAACAGTCTATGTACTGACGGGTCATGGCAAGAAACATCTTCATGAACTCGAGTCGAAGGGGATAGAGCCAACTTTGATAGCATCTGACTTTTTGTATGCAGCCATTGGTGTCAAAGAACATGAAAACAAAGATTCTCAAAATCAACCCTGAGCGACCGCTAGCTACTAACCATACACTCTGCATGGTAATATTCGCATCCTTTCCTTTTTCTATGTGACAGTACAACATCACCAATCTTGAACTCTTCACCACAATCCGTGCATCCACCAAGTCTATTAGTGATAATTTTCATTCGTTGAGTTAAAATGAAAGTGTTATTTACAGTCTTCAACTTTTCTAACCTCCTAACAACTAATCATATGATAATTATAATTTCTAAATTATATATTTTAATTAAAATTAAATATGAGCACGTAAAGGTATTCTTAGAATTATTGTTAGGATTGTATTAATGGTCAAATAATTAATTGGGATGATTTGAAATTGGAGAAAAAAAATGAATTAGACAAGTTAAAACAAGAATTAAAAATATTAAAAAAAGGAATAGCGAAGAAACTACCTTTATTGCAAAAATACGAAACTTTAAGACCAAAATACTATGCAAAAATCTTAAAGGATTTACATGAAACAATGATTAATATCGATAAACAAATAATAGAAATTGAAAAGAAAATCGAAGAAATAATAAATACATAATTCATTATTATGTCTGTTTTTCGGGAAATAGCCATTTTTACGATTTAAACCCATAAATGCGTGGATGCACTTACCTTTTTTGAAAAAGACTTCAGGACGGTTTAACTTAAGATATCTTGTTGAAAAAGAGCTTTTATTTAAACTGCGTGCGCAAGAGCGAATGAGAAGCTTATCCTAGTAATACAAGTAAATTCAATGTAACTAAGATTAAATCTCTAAAACTTATTAAAACGTAGGGTCTATAACAAAATTAAATTTTTAGACATAAAACTTATATGAAACCTTAGAGAAATGACGCTTTTTGAGGGATAATGCCGTCAGTTAAGGACCTTATGAAAAAGGATGTTGTTACGATAGATCTACATAAGACTCTTTTGCACGCAGCGATGCTCATGAGCGAGAAAAGGATAGGTTGTTTAGTGATCATGGAAGATGATGTACCCTCTGGAATAGTTACTGAAAGAGATTTTATTAGACGAGCACTAGCAAAAAAACTTCCATTAGATGTCAAGATCTCAGAGATTGTATCAAAGCCCCTCATCACAATTGATCCCAAATCCTCACTCAAAGATGCGGCTAGATTGATGTTGAAGAACAAGATTAGACGGCTTCCCGTAATAACGGAAGAAAAATTGGTCGGAATAATAACCGTTTCAGACTTTGCACAGCATCTAAGTAAAAAGACCATAACTGAACAAATATTAGATGCTTTAACACGCTATCCTCCTTACCTTGAAGAATCCGAATGGGTTTCACAGTAACTTATAGCTTACCCAGACATCTCAACATTCTAATGCCTGCATGCGGGTTCTTGCATGCATAAGGATTTTTGGAGAGGATTCTTTCATGGTTTGACTACTAGCTAGCCATGTTGATTTTACATGTGTAGAATAATGTATAGTTCGACATTTTGTCCCTTTTTAACAGAGAACAATTACATTAAGGCACTTTTGTCATATTCATTATGAAAGATTTGAGAAAAAAGACCATATGGCAAGAATTACTCATTTCTTTTTATTCAGGCTTTGAAATACTGATGAGCAAACCCTTCCAGCTATGCAAGTTTATGACGTTCAAGTCATAGGTTTCAAGTAGCTCTTTCAACTCTTCTTTAGATATTCCTGGAACCTTTCCATAACCTAAAACATCTTTGAAGAATATCTCAGCAAATATGTTTTCGGTTTTATCAATTTCTACCATTACCAATGATCCTCCAGGTTGAAGGCTTTTCACTAACTTTGAAAGATAGAGTTTTAACTCGTCACCTTTCCACCCATACAATATCAAGGTCCCAATTATAGCGCTGTAGACGACGTCGTAGGTGCTGAGGGGCTGTTCTGGAGCTGGAAGATAGGA
>JAGLRI010000117.1 GCA_023136395.1 Candidatus Bathyarchaeota archaeon
CTCTGTGTGGAAGGAGGAATTTACGGACGTGAAAAAGACGGATCCTATGCAGAGTATATTGTTGTACCTGAAATTGCATGCTTCAAAATTCCTGACAACATCCCATTTGAAGAAGCTACAATCATCGAAATGTTAGCAACTATTTATCGAGGACAAAAATGGATTCCTATTAATCCTGGCGAAAGCGTCTTAATTATTGGTCAGGGTGCTGCAGGTCTTCTTAACACCCAATTGGCTAAAGTGTCTGGAGCAACTCCTCTTATTGTTTCAGATTTTTTTCAATGGAAACTTGAATTAGCTAAGAAGTTTGGAGCTGACTATATTATAGATGCAAAAAAAGAGAACGTTCTCAAAAAAACGATGGAATTAACAGAGGGTTGTGGTGCTGATATAGTCATAGAGGCAGTAGGAAATCCTGATACGGTTAAACTTAGTTTTGAAGCTGTCAGACCCGGCGGAAAAATATTACTTTTCGGAATAACAACAAAACCAGTAGATGGATTAAACTCCTCATTATTCTATTTCAAAGAGATCACTGCGATTGGAACTCGGGGTTTAGTCGGAGATGAGTTCAAACCACTAATCAAGTTAGTAGCATCAGGGGCAATTAACTTAACGCCTTTAAACATGGATCAATACACCCTCGATCAATTAAAGAGCGCCCTTGACCTTCACTATAAAAACCCCGCATCATTTAAGGTCCTCACTTTCCCAAAGAATTAACTTTCGCTAAACTTTTTACCTGTCTACTATAATCCATCAAAAAGAAGAGAATAAATAGCTAGCTAGATAACGCCCTTATTGGTATCATATAGCTTTCACAGAAAGAACATAATCCCTCAAACACAACAGACAAAATTAATATAACAATTTTTTAAATAGTGAAAATTATTTCTCCTTTTTTATTATCTCATATCCTCGAAGCTTAAGTTCAATTTGGGTACTTACTGACACACCAGTTTTTTCGCGGATTTCTTCCATTTCCCTAATGAGTTCTTCATCAAGTGTGAAACATACTTGTCTTTTCTTCTTCTTCTTAGGTTTTCCCAAATTTAGAACCACATTACATTAAATTAACATATTTTTTAATTTATGTTAATTATATTATTTTCTTATCATGTAAATCAATTTTAATGCATGAAAAATTAGATGTTTAAATATATAAATATTGTTAATATGTTAATATATCATAATATACCATAAAATATAAATATCATTATATTAAATTATAGTCAATTATAATTGAATATTATTAAAATTTTTTGGAGAGATTTAAATGAGATTAATTACGTTGCATGTCCCAGAAACATATATTCGAGACTTGGATCAGTTGGTAGATGATCAGTACTACCCTAATAGAGCCGAGGCAATTCGCATAGCCATTCGAGATCTACTCACTGATGAGGTCTGGAGAAAAAAAGAAAAATTATGAGTAAAAATCAAAAATTTTTCCTATACTAATTTCAACTTATTAAGAGTTAGATAAAAAAGAGAGAATTATTACTCATTATGAAACCAATTGTTCTGAATGTACATGATGCATAGTGTTTTCTGCAGCTAGCTAGTAAAAATTCTAACATTTATCTGGATTTAGTTAGTAAATAGTTTTATCATAATCTTAGTCTAATACATTAAGAAGCAATTTGGGTGTTGGGATAAATGCCCACTGGAAAAACGACGAAAAAAACTAAAGCCCAAAAAGAGAATGATGTAATCACGCTACCTTGCGGTTGTATTTACAAAGACGAGGAATGGTTGTTAACTCGCATCCATGAATGTAGCAAACATATGCGAAAACGAACAACTAAAAGACCATACAGACCCAAAGCTGAAAGCGTAAGACCATAGTCTCACCTGATTAATAAGGTAATTAACCACATTTCTTTTTTCCACTAGTCCTTTTCTCTTCTTCTCGTTTCTTGAAATAGTCGATAGTGGTTGAGAGGTGTCTTAGGAGAGCTTCGACTCATACATAAACTCTTTTTATCCTACACAATATATCTCTTCATCTGGGAACTTCGTAACTACTTTGTGACCCGTTTTGGTAACTCGTATCTCTGACTCGACTCTTGTTCCCCACTCAAACATCTTACCTTGCTGCGTTTCCAATGCGAAGAACATGTTTTCCTCTATCGGATAAGGATAATCCAAGGAGAATATTCTTGATACTACTGGGAGGTCGTAGTGGGAGAGACCGAGTCCATGACCCCAAAGATTAGCAGCTGCCTCATCTTCCTCCTGATACCCCCAGATTTCCTTAGCCGTTGGCCACTTTGAAGCAATGTCCTTAGTTGTGACTCCAGGCTTTATAACTCTGATGGCGTCGTATAGCCAGTCATATGCTTGTTGATAACCGTCTTTCTGTTCTTGAGTTGGTTGTCCTCCAACACAGTAGGTTCTGTAGTGGCAGGTGTAATATCCATTCCAAACTATTACTATGTCTATTAAAACAAGATCTCCGTATCTGATAAATCTGTCAGTATAAGTACGCCAGTTCGGCCATCCATTAGGACCTGAGCACACTATCAAATTCTCTATGTGTTCTACTCCAGGTACTGAGACTATGTATTTCATGAGATTCGCAACGACTTCGTTCTCTCTTATTCCTGGCTTCATGATGCGTGAGGCTTCGTAATGGGCGCTGTCAGCTATGGTTGCTGCAATTTCTAGGGCTTCTAATTCATCATCTGTTTTTATTGACCTAGCCTTAAGCATCGGCATCAAACCGTCGACCCAATCGATATTTAAATCCTTGAAGACCTTCAACATGTTCATGTCAGCAAAATCTACACCCAATGGCAGATCAGCGACGCCATGATCAACCATATATTTTTTTACGGTATTAATGAGCTTCTTAGCCTGATTTTCATTAGCGGGACCTGCTGCGCCTTTGGTCCAAGTGTATGCATACCGAACATTTTCCTTCTTAAGCCATGGGCTGTGTTTTATTGTTTGATATTTTGTGTCTCCTTGTTCATATACAATAACCTCTCCGTCACTTAGGAGCAATCCACATCTAAGTCCCGGTATTGTCTTTGTCCATTCTGGACCGTGTGTGGAGGAGATGTATCTGATGTTCTCCTCATACATCGTCAAAATTGCCCCTAGACCTGTCTCCTTCATGATCTTTAGTGCTTTTTTCTTCTTTTCCTCTCTTAAACGCACCCAATTGATGCGTTCCATAACATCGGTACCTACGATTCCAAATGACATAGATGTCAAATAATTATTTTTAGACTTATAACTTTTAGTATACAGTAAGTAATGTTGTGAGCTCCAATGACTACTGATATGGAACTGTTGGAAGAAATGGTGCGTCTCTTACAAAGTAGGAAGAAAGTAGCTTTGTGCACAATAATTGAAAAGGTTGGTTCAGGACCAAGAGAGGTTGGAACAAAAATTCTTCTGAGTGAAGACGGCGAAATTACGGGGACAATTGGTGGGGGAAATCTGGAGAGATTTTTAGTTGAAGAGACTAAAAAAGCCTTTAGAGAGGGAAAGTCAAAAAAAGTCGTCTTTTCACTTTATAAAGAAGAAAGGGAAGAAACAATTCAGACGGGGTTAATATGTGGCGGTGAATTAACGATATTTATTGATGTAATCGAACCAAAAAAAAGGCTTATAATCATAGGTGCCGGTCATATTGCTTTATCTCTTGCAAAATTAGCGGATATCATTGGGTTCAGCTTAATTGTAATAGATGAGAACGCAGAATTAGCAAATAAGGAACGATTTCCAATGGCTGAAAGAATTGACACAGGTAACTTTTTTGAAAACTTGGATAAGCTAAACATTGACCAAAAAGATTTCGTGGTCATCGTTCACGGAGACCCTGAATACGATTATGCAGTGCTAGAGAATATACTAAAAAAGAAACCCTCTTACGTAGGGTTGCTTGGAAGTAGAACAAAGGTTTCGAAATGTATTAAAAGGCTCAAAGAGACCGGAGTAAGCGAAGAGGATCTCGAAGTCTTGCATGCCCCCTTAGGCTTAGATATTGGTGCTCAAACCCCCGAAGAAATAGGAATAAGCATCCTAGCTGAGATTATCAATGAAAGAAGGAAAACCTAGGAAAGGTTTTCTTCAAGTAGTCGCATAGCCATCATAAAATCTTTTGGTGTATCTATATCCATTGTAGTCCATCTATCCGCTTTAATCGTTAGAAGCAGATCGCTATGTCTATGAATGACTTCTCTTATCATCATGTTTTTCCTCAAGCTTAATATCTCATCAAAAAGTTCTTTAGAGAAGAGCACAGGATGTCCCCTTTTTCCTTTATGAATGGGGCTTACGATGA
>JAGLRI010000118.1 GCA_023136395.1 Candidatus Bathyarchaeota archaeon
GTCTCAGGTATAGGTGCTGGTTTTCTACCGTTTAGAATGGGGTCGGGATTAAATGACACGTTAATCTCCAATATTTCAACATTCATGTTGAGTGCCATGCCCTTAATTTTAATTCACTGCGGTACCCACATTTTCCAAGCTGTTGGAGACTATGAAGTAGATCGTAAAAATGGAGTTCGCACGTTTGTTGTTAAGTATGGAAGGAAGAAAGGGACTATTGTCGCTGGATTTATGTTTTTAATAACATGTTTCTTGCCAGTAATCTATGCCGTTTTTAGAATAATCTCATACAAACATTTATTCATATATTTTATACTCTTACCCATTTTTATACCAATTATCATGCGTTATGGGGATGTGTTAAAGAATCCAAATACTAAAATGATCTTTGACTTAAATAAAACTGCGAAAAAGTATGGATTAATTGGATTATCGGTGATATGGTTTTATGCACTACTGGCAAAAATTGCCGGCTTTTAGCTAGCTAGCTAAAGGTAATAAATTTGTAAATGTAAAATATTGTACAAAATAATGCATACATGCATAGATTAAATTGCAAATTCTTGGCGCTTAGGGGGGGAGCCATCTGTTGTTTATGACGAAATTGAGGAATTAAAATGAGTTTAAAAGACAATATTTGCAACGATATTAAAATCGAAAAAGCTAAAGTGACTGATTCTCAGACTTTAAAGAACGGTTGGTTAGATCTCGCAAAAGAGATGTTTCAAATTGAGGGTTATATTGTACCTTCAGTGGAGAATGCTGATATCTGGACTTCATATATACTTGAAAACCTCAAAAAAGGGGTAGTTGAGGTACTCATCGCTCGAAAAAATGAAGAACTAGTAGGTATTATAAGTTGGGATTATCCTACCAGGACAAAGTATCAAACTTCAAAAAGATTTGCAATCATATACGATTTGTATGTTACGCCAACTTGCAGAAGAAGGGGTATAGGAACTAGACTTATGGAAGAAGCATTGAAGAGAATAAGAGAGGAAGACATTGAATACGTTAGATTAACCGTACCATCTGAAAATGTTGTGGCATTACGTTTTTACGATAAATTCAATTTCAAAGTATTTCGACATGAAATGAGTAAAGAATTATAAAAAAATTAGTTGCCATTTTCATAGATTTCTCCTCATTCACGAAAAGTAAGATGACTAAGATAGTGCGTTAACAGTACAAAATGTTTAAAAAAATGAGATAAGTTTTTAAAACAATTATCTTTTAGGTAAGAAAAGGAGGAATTTTATATGGCTAAAATTTTTGAATTTAAAACGATCTCCGCTAAAACTGAATTTCCAGTTCCCGTTCCTGGAACTATGTATGAGTTGATAAATAAGGAAATGGGTGCAGAGAATATAGGCGTTACATTAATTGATATAGAACCGGGGTTTGAGATTGAACCACACATTCATTATCATAAGAAGAAGGAACAAGCATATATCGTGTTAGAGGGAAATGCCACTGTGGTGGTTAATGGAACTGAACATCATGTAAAGCCTAATACGGTTGTTTTCCTGTCTCCAGGAGACGAACACGGCATAATAAGTACGGGGGAAAAGAGCTGCAAAATTCTTGAGGTGTTCTCCCCCTTAGAACCTAATGGATTTGTAGAGTAGAAGAGCTAGCTAGAATTTAGAGAGAGGAAGTTGAGTTCTGCATGCAATTAAAAATTTATATATTAAGCTATTAATATGAAGCGATTATGAGAATTGGGATAATTCGTTGCTTGGCACAGGCTCAAAACTGTCCTGGAACTGGTTGCTTTCGAGCTGTTAAGGAGAAGGAGGGGCAATTCGCTAATTATGACAATGTTGAACTCGTAGGTTTCACTACATGTGGTGGATGTCCTCTCTACGACTCTAAAACTTTGTTGGGGGAAGTTGAACTTCTCCTGAATCGAGGAGCTGAGATGATACACATAAGTGCATGTATCATGTCTCGCTGTTCTTATAAAGATAAAATGGAGGAGGTTGTCCAACGGGCTTATCCAAACCTAAAGATAATAAAGGGAACACACTCCACCGAGCTTGGTTGGGCAAGCATAAAGGATCAATACTCTCGAGTCATTCCAGAAAGACAGGAATGACACAATAAGTTTAACACCTGACATGAAAAAGCGTATAAAATAACGCGTATGTAACCGCTCCATAAACAGTAAACTAGATATGTTTTGATAAGAGTAGATGGAACATTCCACCTCTTTCCGCAGATTATTGTTATGTAACTAAAAGGCTTCGTTTCAATTTTGGATTTCTCCTCTAAATTATGGTATATCAGGTGCATGAAGAAGAATTGTCATCCCAAGAGTATCGGAACTATACGGAGCCTATGGGATGTAATAATTGCATCGTTCAGTTTGGAGAGTCCATACCTACTACAAAGTAGAGCCTTTAAAAAGGGTACCTTATGTAGTTAAAAGTATGAAGGGATATGTCTAGAATTTTTACTCTGCCGTATGGAGGCTCAGAGATCAAGTTTGAGGTTCCTGAAAAGAATTTAATGGCTTTTCTTGATGTTAAAGATAAAATTGCTCTATCTAATCCTAAAGAAATCATCAGCGAAGTTATTAATTCTCCCATTAATAGCAAAAAACTCACGGATATGGTACATAAAGGAGACCGAGTAGTCATTGCTACCGCTGATGTTAATCGCCGAGGGGATTTTAGAAAACTCTCGTTAGAAGTTATTCTAAGTGAACTCAAACTAATGGGAATTAGAAAGAAAGATGTATCAATTATTGACTCCATTGGTCTTCACAGAAAAAACACAAAAGAAGAATTGAAGAAACTATACGGCGAGGACGTTGTGGAACAATATAAAGTTCTAAATCATGATGCCTTTAAACACGTTACTAATCTCGGCGAGTCTGCATTAGGTGATCCAGTAATTATAAATAAACTCGTTGTAGATGCTGACCTAGTGATTTGCATCGACTGCGTTAGACCAGGGATAACCACTGGCTACAGCGGAGGTTCAAAGATGATCAGTGTAGGTGTTGCCTCAGTTGAAACAATTTTAGCCACACACCGTAAATCAATATATTGGCATCATACATCGCGAAGTGGGGAATATCTCAATAATAGATTCAGAAAACATTTAGACGCGATAGCCATAAAAGCAGAGGAAGAGGCTAAGAGTGACAAATTTTTCTTAATTAACCTCGTGACAAATAGCAAAACAGAGACTGTTGGAGTTACAGCAGGCGACATAATAGAGTCTTATAGTCAAGCCCGCTTACTTGCAGATGAGCAATGGAAGGATCCCATACCAAAAGCAGCAGACATAATTATAACAGCACCACCACCTGGACTCGATGGTTCACCAATCAGAATAATTGAGCAAATGTTTTGGTTTGAAAGGATGACTTTCACCACCGCACTTAAACAAGATACGGTAGTAATATTTCCAGCCATCTGCAACCAAGAACCTAAAGAAGGTACAGTGGAATACACATACGTAAATTCAATGCGCAATGTCTTCGATATCAAGGAAATAGAAGAACAGATGACTAAGGCCGAAGAAGATGGATCAATAGTCATAAGACACCTCGAAAGCCCAATCGGTCTAGCGTACCGCAACTATGTATTATTAGACCACACCAGAGCCATTTTCACAGTAGGACCCAAAAAACCAGGACTAATTAAAGCCATGCACTTTAAACCCGTCAAAAACATGGATAACGCCCTAAAAGCAGCATTCAGTATCACAGGCTCTTCAGCCAACATACTAATCATGCCATTAAGTGCCCGACGAATCCCTGTTATCGCCAAAGCATAAAAGAAGCAACTCCATGCATGCATTTTCAATATAGATTTCTGCTACACAAACGAGATATTTTATTAGAAATAATTTTAAATTAGGGATTATTTTGATTGAGGCTCTTGAAGAAGGAAAAATAAAATGTCCAGGATGCAATTCAGAAAGGGTGGTGTTGTTATGTCTGCCTCAATGTACACATGAAATTGGTTGGCCACCAATTAAGGTTCAGTATTATATCTGTAAGGACTGCAAGAAAATCTTCTATAAACATTGGGGATATCCGCTACCACTAACTTATGCTTAAAGAAGCGTGACTTTATTATCGTCTCAAAGGGTTCTATAGCGAGGTATTTCTAAAAGAGAAGAGAGATTCGTTATTCCGGTTTATCTCGGTATCCTCTAGTGAAATATGGCTGAGGTGTATCTGGATTTTGGATTTGATCTGAAGGTAAGAAAGGTATACTTTCTTTCCAGTGGATACCGTAGAGGTCAGGTCTTCCGCAAGGGAACATTCGCG
>JAGLRI010000119.1 GCA_023136395.1 Candidatus Bathyarchaeota archaeon
CCACCGTACCAAGTATAACCCATATTCAACTCAAGAAAAAAGCTGATAGTACATGTGTATACTTATACAAGTATTTTGACCGATGGCTTTGTGGATTGCAGCATATGAAACCAAAAGCATGTAAACTCTGGCCCTTCAGAATACTTAAAAATCCCAAGTATGGCAGAGCTCAAAAAGCTATCTTCACCCGATGGAAGAAAAATTTCTTTATCTACGTTGATCCATTATGTCCAGGAATAAAATGGGGAACACCAACATGGGAATTAACACATAAAACTTTACCAGAATTTCTTGAAATAGGTATAGGAGTACGTGAAAAACAGCTTTTCTCCACATCCAATACACGTAAACCTGGATACCACCAAATTTTAAGGCGTTGAATAATAAGGTGCAGATTAAAAGTTTTTCAGTTACATTATTCCTCTATCTTTGCATCATAACAATAACCCCTACTTGTCTAGCACAACCAATCAATCTTGCCACCATTGAGGGACTTGTTATTGAAGATCTGACGAACGACCCAATTGAAAACGCTACAGTTATAATATGGACTGAAGGAGGTAAACTGAAATCAACTTCAGAAACAGACAGTAACGGATATTACAAGATTGAGATAGAAGGAGGAGTTGAGTGTCGTGTTTACGCATATTACGATAACCAAAGCACCCTCGGCTTTGATTATGTACCAGCTTTCCAAAGCTTCTATTTGCACGAAGAAACAGAAGTAAACATCACATTTAGGCTAGTTCCAGCCGCCTCAATTATTCTTGATGGTGATATCCTTTTTGTAGAATCTACAAAAACTCCATCTAAAATCACTTTTACTGTAATAGATCCAAATTCTGGATTTCCATTAACGGGGAACGATCGAGTTTATATTTATGAAGATACCTACTCCTCGCACACACACTTTCTAGACTTAACTTCATCGCATGTTATCATCCCAGCTGATGTAGATGTTAACATAAAGGTGAACTCCTCGGTGTTTGTTGAAAATGAAGGGTATGGTAGCTCAATAGTATATCACGACTTCATCATAGGCAGTGGAGAATCTTTCAAACTGAGCAAGGGTTTGATGGTTCATGTTGATGTGAGAAAATATTCAACGCAGTTTAACCTAAATCTACTAAAAGATCTTGTGGGAAATGTTGAAGAAACCCTTAATGAAACGGAGAAAAAGGGATTTTATATCATCGCTGAAACGCGTGATTTGGAAACGATTGGTGGATTAATGAAAAAAGCAGAAGAGGAGTTAACTCAAGACCTCTACGATAAATCTCACGCCGATCTTCGTGAGGCTTACATAGGCATAGCGGATCTTAACAATAGATTAGGACTCATGCACGCCGAGGCATCCATATCAACTAACATCCTTATTATCTTTCTTGCATTTACGGCCATAGCATTAGCTTACATTTTTCTAGAACGAGTGCCTCAAAAAGTGTTAGCTACGTGCATCATTTATGCTGCACTGCTTCTAGTGCTTCATAGAACGTATCCCGGAAGCAAGATTATTGATACTGCTTTGTTCTTAAAGACGGGTATAGCGTCCTTGAGTGCTGCCTTCAGTTTTGCATTTATTTTGCCACATATTTTAAAGGAGCGAGCTGTAGAGGGGCGAATAGCGTTTAGGAGCGCACTTACCGCAGTTTTTTCCATGGCTAAACGGAATCTCCGACGACGGCGGCTTCGGTTCACATTAACTTTGATTACAGTGACGGTGCTGGTAATGAGCTTCGTTTCTCTCACATCCTTCTCTACGGGCTATGGTCTTACCGCAAGACCTTTAGTCACAGCTACCCCACCTTCAGAGGGTTTTCTCATTAGAACCCCACGATCACCCACTTTGCCTTCAATTATCACATTTCTTGCTCTAAATCCCTCCGCAGTTGACTGGATCCAAGGAAAGTCAGAAACTACGTTGATAGCACCCAAAGCAGAGAATATTCCTTCACTTGAGCCTTTGGCAAAACTAGAGTTTGCAAATAACTCTGCCCAAGTCATACAACTTCATGGAATACTCGGGATTCAGCCTAGTGCTGAAGATAGTATCACTCACTTCAATAGCATCATTATTGATGGTCGAAATTTACGTGATAACGAGGAGGCAGTTTTAATCAGCACTTTGGCAGCGGAAAAGTTGAATGCTACTATAGGAGATAAGTTACTCTCCAACGGCTTTGAAGTAGAGCTTGTGGGGATCTTTGAAGGCAATCTCTTTAATCAACTCAGAGATCTTGATGGGACACCTATTACACCTAAAAAAACGATTATGATAGATCCGGGGGATGCCTCGCGGCACATACCACCAACATATGCTGTCGTTCCTTGCAACCCTTCGGAGATTGTCATAACTACTTGGCAAAATGCTTTAAATTACTCCAGAGTTTTACTTTCTAGGATTGCCGCCCAGGTGAATGACGCTCAGAACATTCTCCCTTTGGCTCGTCGTGTGGCTTTGGAACGCGATTACTGGGTTTGGAGTGCAATAGGTGGACAAGTATATTTAACATCTCTTAAAGAGTATTTTGAAGTAAAAGGTTTACCTATTTTTATTCCTTGGTTCATAGTAATGTTGAATATTGTTACTACGATGTTGAACGCTATATTTGAGCGTCGGAGAGAAATAGCTATTCTATCATCAGTTGGACTTAACCCATCCCACATTACAGCATTATTTGTGGCTGAGTCCTCAATAATTGGAATAATTGGTGGAGGAGTCGGTTACTTATCAGGATTAAGCTTGTATCGAATCATGTCAATGCTGTCCATAACTTTGGAGATTCGACAGAAAGTTTCAGCAGCGTGGAGTATAGGAGCATTAGGTATAGCGGCAACAGCAGTAGTGATTGGAGCATTGGTGGCTCTACGTAGCTCAGTAATAGTAACTCCTTCACTGCTTAGAAGATGGAAAGTTAAAGAAAAACCAAGCACCCTAGAGGAGCAGTGGGTTTTCAACATCCCAACCAAGATCCGACAAAGCGAAATAAACGCCTTCCTCGACTACATTAAGAGACGTTTTAAAAAATATGAAAGTAACGTGGATGTTTTACGCATAGGGAGATTGAAACAAATAGACGAGGAAACACCTCAAGATATTACAAAACGTATCAAATTCAATTATTATTATGGCGGCGGTACCTTTGGTGGTTTCTTCACTGTCAACGAGTTTGTGGCAACAAAAAAGAAAGGGGAAGAAATCTATACGATAAAGATGTTTTCTAAAGGTTCGGAGGATTGGTCTTATAAAACAGCCAATTTTATTCGCACTCTCATACTTGAGTGGAGTGCCGTGAAAAAATAAAAAGCGAATTATATATTTAGAAAAGAAGCTATTCTTGATTTATCTAAACTGGTTTAAAAGTTGATTCTTTAGGCTTTGCTTTAATCTCTTTTGGTATGTTTAATGTTCGAACAACATTTTGGCTTTGTATCACATATATTGGACTTCCATCAGGATTATATCTCTTTAATCGTTTAACTCCTCGTATAACTAATTTGACTTTCAATAGGGTTCCGTCACTAAGTTTGTATGTGTTCCAGTGTTCCTCTTCTTCGGAAAAGTCAACTTCGATTCCTTCAGCTAAGTCTCTTTGGGTTATTCTTATTCCAGGGGGTGCACCTCTACTCAAACACGTTCACCTTATTTTTATTTAAATAAATGCACTTCAAACATATTAAAGTCTCTTTCAACTTTCTGTGTACCTCTTATTTTGAGTCTATTTCCAATAATCTTGAAATAATCCATTTCCACGAAGAGAGAAGAGATCCTGGTAGACTTTTTGGTTTTAATATTTTTATACCACCTCAAATTTAATAAAAATAAAATTTGTTCGAACTTCTCGATGCCGGTTATATTCAAATCCTGTGCACGTAAATAATGTTTAAATTGTTCAAGATAACAACACTTTAAGAGGTGGTTAAAAATGTCTATGACGAGAGGAAGAGGCATAGTAACTGGTAAGTTAACCTTTACGTCCATAGGCCGGATGAAAGCGAGTGAAATTCTGAAATTTCATCCTGAGATTCAGTTAATACTCGATGAAATCGTGGAGAAGGGGTGGAAATACCTCTACATAGAAACTAGGGGGAAAGCAATAGCCGAACACAACTTGGAAGAAGGCGTTTACAGATTGGTATATGAGTCAGGTATGACCAATTTTGACTATCGCGTTGAGGTGCATATAGGGACGAATCTTCCTGAATTAACCGAAATTCCAGATATATTGGAGTTTAGGATCAACATAT